>JBJESA010000025.1:0-19198 GCA_051882535.1 Oscillospiraceae bacterium | reverse complement strand
GTGGGAGTGAGGATAACATCGCAGGTATCAAAAATTTCGCTGTACTCCTTGATGATTTCCTGCTTGAGTGCGAGTGCTTTCTTGTAATATGCGTCGTAGTATCCGCTGGAGAGTGCGTAGTTTCCGAGGAGAATACGACGCTTAACCTCCTCGCCGAAGCCCTTGCTGCGGCTGTCGCGGATAAGTTCCTCGTAGGTTCTGCCCTCGCCTCTGAATCCGTATTTGATACCGTCAAAACGGGAGAGGTTGGAAGCCGCCTCTGCACAAGCAATGAGGTAGTATGCGGGGATTGCGTATTTAAGACCGGGCATGGAGCAGTCAACAAGAACAGCACCTTGCTTTTCAAGCTCGTGAGCTGCGTTCATAACGGCGGTTTTTACGGTATCGTCAATTGCTTCGCCGTAGAATTCCTTGGGCAGAGCAATTTTCATTCCCTTTACGGGCTGACCGAGCTTTTCGGTGAAATCGGGAACGTCAAGTCTTGCAGAAGTCGCATCGTGTCTGTCGTGTCCGCTGATTGCATTAAGAAGTATAGCACAGTCGCGTGCGTCATTTGCGATAGGTCCAATCTGGTCGAGAGAGCTTGCGAATGCGACAAGTCCGTATCTGGAAACTCGTCCGTAGGTGGGTTTGATACCCGTTACTCCGCAGAACGAAGCCGGCTGACGGATAGAACCGCCTGTGTCCGAGCCGAGAGCCGCGGGAGCAAGCGAAGCCGCAACAGCCGCCGCCGAACCGCCCGAAGAACCGCCCGGAACACGCTCGGTGTCGTACGGATTCTTTGTCTTTGCGAAAGCAGAGGTCTGCGTTGAGCCGCCCATTGCGAATTCGTCCATCGAAACCTTTCCGAGCGGAACATAGCCCTGTGCGTTCAGCTTCTCAATAACGGTAGCATTGTACGGCGGAATGAAATTTTCCAGCATCTTACTTGCACAAGTGGTGCGAACACCGTCAATGCAGATATTGTCCTTGATAGCAAGCGGAATTCCGAGCAGGGGAGAGGACTCACCTGCGTCAATACGCTTTTGAGCGGCTTCGGCTGCTTTCATTGCTTCGTCCTTTGTAACCGTAATGTACGAGAGCAGACTGCTGTCGTGCTGCTCGATATTCTTGAAATACTCGCCGCATAGTTCTGCTGCACTTATCTGCTTTGCGTCCAGCATCTGCCTTAAATCGCGGATTTTTGCTTTTGTCAAATCCATTTCTCTTCTCTCCTTATTCTACAACCTTGGGTACGACGTAGCAGCCGTCCTGATTTTCTGCGTTTGCAAGCAGTTTTTCTGTGGGGAAGGATTCTTCTGCGATGTCCTCGCGTGTGTCGGAGAAGCGAATTTCGTTGCCGTCCTTGGTATCATCGTAAGTAAGGTCAAATTCCTTGATTTCGTCCATCAGGTCGATGATATCGCTCATCTCTCCCATTACCTTAGCAACGCCGTCCTCGCTGTAATCGAGCTTAGACAGATTGCACAGGTGCTTTATTGTATTGATATCTACTGCCATAATTATCCAGCCTTTCTTTGAATAGAAATATACACCTTATATTATAACCCATTTTTACTGAATTTTCAAGGGGGTATCTCCATAAAATGTATTTTAGTGGAGTTGCTGAAATTTTGCAAGTGTGTCGTTTCAGTTTCGTCAAAAATGATGGAATGGGTAAAATATCGCGATAATAAAGGCTTTTTTTGAGTTTTTATGTTGCCTTTTAATAGGAGAAATGGAATTAAAAGTAAGAAAAATGAAAGATTTTAGAAAAAAACTTGCAAAAACCTCTTGACTTCTCAAAAAGAAAGTGATATAATGTAAAAGTAACTTGAGAGACAAGAGCCTCTCTAAACTGATGAGTTAAGGAGAATACTTATGTTACAAAAAGAGGGAGAAGTAAGAATTCCTGCAGGCTGTGCGATTTCCGGCTTCATAAACAGAAGCGGCAGAAGAACTAACGGCAGCGTAATCGTGAATTCTATTGGCTGTATGCACGACCGTTCAAACGGATTGGGCGGTGGTTATGCAGGCTACGGCATTTATCCGGAGTACAAGGACCAGTATGCTTTTCATGTGTTCTATGACGGACCTGAGGCACGAATTAAGACAGAGGAGTTCCTCGACCGCCATTTTGATGTGGTGAACTTGTCACGAATTCCCGTGCGTAAAAATCCTAATATTACCGATGAGCCGCTGATTTGGCGTTATTTCGTAAATCCGCTCCCCACTCGTCTTCAGGACAGTCAGTTGGACGAGCGTACTTATGTTGCAAGATGCGTTATTAAGATTAATGACCGCATCGACGGTGCGTATGTCTTTTCAAGCGGCAAGAATATGGGCGTATTCAAAGCCGTAGGTTATCCCGAAGATGTTGGTGACTTCTATCGTCTTGAAGAGTATGACGGTTGGGCTTGGACCGTACACGGCCGTTACCCGACAAACACCCCCGGCTGGTGGGGCGGTGCACACCCGTTCTCACTGCTGGATTACACTATTGTACATAATGGTGAGATTTCCTCGTATGATGCGAATCGTCGCTTTATCGAGATGTTCGGCTACAAGTGCAACTTGCTTACCGATACCGAGGTTATCACCTATATTATAGATTATCTCCACAGACGGCTTGAAATGCCGCTGGAGGACGTTGCGAAGGTTATCGCGTCACCGTTCTGGAGCGAGATTGAGAGCGGAAAGTTTTCACCCGAGGAAACCGAGAAGCTTCGCCACTTCAGAAATGTTTATTCCAGCCTTTTGATTACAGGTCCGTTCTCCATAATTCTTGGATTCAACAACGGAATTATGGCACTTAATGACAGACTGAAACTCCGTTCGATGGTTGCAGCAGAGAAGGACGATACCGTATACATTTCCTCCGAGGAGTGTTCCATCAGAACGATGTGCCCCGACGTGGACAGAATCTGGAGTCCGCGTGGTGGCGAACCGATTATCGTAACGCTTGACAAGGACGCTCAGGCTAGAATCGCAAAGGAGGGCAAATAAAATGGCTATAAATTATATGAACCCTCTTTTTGAGGTTGTAAGAGATCCCGACCGCTGCATCAAGTGCCGTGTGTGCGAGCGGCAGTGCTCCAACGAGGTACATAAGTATGACCCCGAGCTTGATAAGATGGTTGCAGACGAGATGATGTGCGTGGACTGTCAGAGATGCGTTTCTTTGTGTCCCACACGTGCTCTTAAAATTCGTCCGAACGAGAACAAGTTCCGCGAGAATACCAACTGGTCGATGCAGACTATGGAAGAAGTGTACAAGCAGGCAAACACCGGTGCAGTGCTGCTGTCAGCGATGGGTACTCCCAAGGAGTATCCCGTTTACTGGGACAAGATTCTGCTAAATGCTTCTCAGGTAACGAATCCTCCTATCGACCCGCTTCGTGAGCCGATGGAAACCAAGACTTTCCTCGGAAGAAAGTCTCAGAAAATCACTTATGACGAGAACGGCAAGGCTCATTTTGAAAAGACGCCGTATCTTGAACTTGATGTGCCGATTATGTTTTCTGCGATGAGTTTCGGCTCTATTTCCAAGAACGCACACGAGTCCCTTGCAAGAGCGGCACAGGCTCTCGGTACTTATTACAACACCGGTGAGGGCGGTCTGCACGAGGATTTCTACCAGTACGGCAAGAACACAATTTGTCAAGTAGCGTCGGGACGTTTCGGCGTGTTCAAGGGATATCTTGACGCGGGTGCTGCTATCGAAATCAAGATGGGACAAGGTGCAAAGCCGGGTATCGGCGGTCACCTCCCCGGAATGAAGATAAACGATGAGATTTCAAAGACGCGTATGATTCCCAAGGGAACGGACGCAATCTCTCCCGCACCTCACCACGATATCTACTCGATTGAAGATTTGCGTCAGTTGGTGCTCTCGCTTAAAGAAGCAACCAACTGGGAGAAGCCCGTTATCGTAAAAATTGCGGCGGTACACAATGTTGCGGCAATTGCTTCGGGTATAGCACGTTCTGGTGCAGATATTATCGCAATTGACGGCTTCAGAGGCGGTACGGGTGCTGCTCCTACGAGAATCCGCGATAATGTCGGAATCCCGATTGAGCTTGCTCTTGCAGCAGTTGACCAGCGTCTGCGTGACGAGGGAATCCGCAGCGATGTTTCCATTGTAGTCGGTGGCTCGGTTCGTTCGGCGGCTGATGTTGTAAAGGCAGTGGCACTCGGTGCTGACGCTGTTTACATAGCGACTTCCGCTCTGCTGGCTCTCGGCTGTCACCTCTGCAGAAGCTGCAACACCGGCAAGTGCAACTGGGGTATCGCAACACAGCGTGAAGACCTTGTAAAGCGTCTTAATCCCGATGTCGGATATCAAAGACTTGTAAACCTCGTAACAGCTTGGAATCACGAAATCAAGGAAATGATGGGCGGTATGGGCATTAACTCCATTGAGGCACTCCGTGGAAACCGCCTCATGCTCAGAGGTATTGGTCTTACTCAAAAGGAACTTGACATACTCGGCATTCAGTATGCCGGCGAATAAGGAGGATATCCTATGAAAAAGGTTTATGTCAATGAAGATTGGTGTTTGGCTTGTCACCTGTGTGAATTTTACTGTGCTGCCGCCAATTCCGGTGCTTCAAATATGATAAAGGCGTTTAAAGCTGAGAAAAAGCCAATTCCACGCATTCAGGTTGAGGAGGGCAAGGGCATTAACTTTGCTGTGCAGTGCCGTCATTGCGAGGGCAAGGCTTGTGTTAAGGGCTGTATTACCGGTGCTCTTTCCATCAAGGACGGAGTGGTTGTATGCGATGAAACCCGCTGCGTGGGCTGTTACACCTGCGTTCTGAGCTGCCCGTTCGGCTGTATCGTTATTGACGAAGCGGGACACAGAATCCAGAAATGCGACCTCTGCACGAAGAATCACAACGGAGAACCCGCTTGCGTTCAGGGCTGCCCCAACAAGGCAATCGTATTCGAGGAAAGATGAGGTGAGCGACAGATGAACTACGTAATTATTGGAAACTCGGCTGCTGCCGTTGGAACAATCGCGGGTATCCGAGAAATTGACAGCACCGGAAAGATTACCGTCATCTCTGACGAGAAGTACCACACCTATTCCCGCCCGCTGATTTCCTACTGGCTTCAGGGCAAGGTGTCTGACGAGAACATCTACTACCGTGATCCCGACTTCTACGAGAAGAACGGCGTGGAAACCGTATTCGGAAAGCGTGTCACCAGAATTGATACCTCAAACAAGACGGTTGTTCTTGATGATGGAACTTCTGTTCCGTATGATAAACTGATGAATGCAACAGGCTCGAAGCCGTTTGTTCCTCCCATGAATGGTTTGGACAAGGTGCATTATCACACCTTTATGTGTTATGACAGCGTAAAGGCAATCCGCTCCGAGATTAAGGACGGAATGAAGGTACTGATTATCGGTGCCGGTCTTATCGGACTGAAAGCGGCTGAGGCTCTCCACGAATATAACGCTGAAATCACCGTAATTGATATGGCGGACAGAATCCTGCCGTCTATCCTTGACGCTCGTGCGGGCGTTAAGATGCAGAAACATATCGAGAGCAAGGGTGTTCGTTTTATTCTCGGGACTTCCGCAGACGAACTCACCGAACATTCCGCAAAGCTCAAGAACGGTATGACTGTCGATTTCGATATGCTGATTGTTGCGGTTGGCGTTCGCCCGAATACGGAGCTTATCGCCGATGCAGGCGGAAAGGTAGAGCGTGGTATTATTACCGACCTCACCCAGAAAACAACGCTTGACGATGTTTATGCGGCGGGCGATTGCACCGTGAGCCACGATGTTTCTACCGATACCGACAAAATTCTTGCACTGCTGCCCAATGCATATTTACAGGGCGAGGTTGCGGGACGTAATATGGCAGGCTGTGAGTCGTACTATGTCAATGCTATTCCGATGAATGCAATCGGATTTTTCGGGTTGCACATTATCACCGCAGGTAATTCGATGGGAACCGCCGCAAACGGTGAAACCCTCACGGAATATATTGATGAAACCGAGAATACATATAAAAAGCTGGTTATTCGCGACAACAAACTTGTGGGCTATACGCTTATGGGCGATGTAAAGCGTGCGGGTATTTATACCGGAATAATCAAGGAAGGACTCGACCTCATCGAGGTAGATTTGGACTTGCTGAAAGAGAAGCCTCAGATGATGATGTTCAGCAAAACTCGCAGAGAAGAGAAGCTTGGAGGAATAATGAGATGAGCCTTAAACTTAATGCAAAAGAATTTGATAATTACACCGAGCTGAACAAAACTATCCGCGAAACCAGTGAAGAGAAACTGACGCTTGAAAATGTCCTCGGACAGAGATATATCGGTGCGGGTACTTCCGGAAAGGAAATCCTTATCACCGGTACTCCCGGAAATGCACTTGGTGCATATCTCAACGGTTCAAAGATTATCGTACACGGCAATGCACAGGACGCTATCGGCGACACGATGAACGATGGTGCGATTATCGTTCACGGAAACTGTGGCGACACCACCGGATATGCAATGCGTTCGGGCGAAATCTATGTCGAGGGCAATGCAGGCTACCGCGTGGGAATCCACATGAAGAGCTACAAGGAGCTTTACCCGATTATCGTTATCGGCGGCAAGGTGGGCGATTTCCTTGGAGAGTATCAGGCGGGTGGAATCATCATCGTGTTGGGAATCGGTATTGAGGGCTGCCCCGTAGGAAGCTTTTGCGGTACAGGAATGCACGGTGGCGAGATGTTTATCCGCAGCGAAGAACCGCCACAGGGTTTGCCGGTTCAGGTGTGCTGTGCCGAGGCTACCGAGGAGGAGAAACAGGGAATTCGCCGTTATATCGACCGATTTGTAAAGCACTTCGGACATGATACCGACGAACTGCTCAAATCGAAATTCTATAAGCTGACTCCCAACTCTGCATCTCCCTATAAGCAGCTTTATGTAAACAACTGACAAACTGACAACTGCGAGAGGTCTATGAGAATTTTCATCAATGCGAAAACAATTGAGTTCTGTGAGAACATAAAAATGGCACTTGGCGAGCTTGCCGACACGTCTACGCTTTGCACGACCGACGAACAAGCGGCGTCGGAGGACTACTCCGTGTATGACGCACTTGTTGTGTCTATGCCGCTGCGAAGCGAGTTCGGACTTGGATTTGTTACCGAGGTCAGCAAGAAAACGACTGCCCCGATTATCGTATTGGCTCGTGCGGATATTGCCGATGATGTGCAAAAGCGAGTGAAGTTTACCGGAGCGTTTGTTCTAGAAAAACCGTTCACCAAGAGCGTTCTTCAGCAGACGGTGAAGATGGCTGTTATAGCACAGGAGAATTTCAATCGTTTGCAGAATGAGAAAACCGAGCTTCAGGGAAAGCTCGATGATGTTAAAATCATTGACCGTGCGAAATGCTGTCTTATCGAATACCTCAATATGACAGAAATGCAGGCACACAAGCATATACAGAAGCGTGCAATGGACTCGCGGAGAACTCAGCGTGAAATTGCAGAGGATATTCTCCGTACATATTCGGGAATGACGAATGTATAAATATTAAAGTATCCCCTCAGAATTAATCTGAGGGGTAGTTTTTTGTCTGTTGACAATTTTGCTGTTTTACGTTATAATTATCTTATGGGTGGGCTTTTTGCATTTCACGACAGATAATTGCATTTAACGTTTCGGGGGCTTGAATCTCCGTTATTTTGCTGATATAATGATGATATCAACAGAAAAGGAGATTTACTTATGAACCTTGTTTTACTTGTTTGGCTTTGTATTCTTGAAGTGGCATTCGTGTTTACAGCGATATTTCGTAAAGCTGACAAAAAAGGCTGGCAGATGGGCAGACTTATATGCAACGCGGGACAGCTGGTGTTATTTCTGATAATGCTTATAGCCCCCGGAATTGATATGAGTTTCCGTTTTACGGGGCTGTTCGCACTCTTGATTGTTCGTATTCTGGTTTCGTTTATCGAATATATGATAATAAGAAAAAAAGAAGGTAAGAAAAAGCACCCCGCAAAAATGGTATTAAGTGCTTTGATGTCGATACTCCTCATTTCGGGAAGCCTTATACCCTCGTTTGTTTTCCCACCATACGATGGCTTGCCTGTTTCGGGAGAATATGACGTTGCAAAGGCGAATGCAATTCTCGTGGACGAGAGTAGGGTAGAGGAGTTTGAATCCGACGGCTCTAAGCGTGAAGTTCCCGTGTATTTCTTCTATCCGTCCAATGCAGAGAAGAACGAAAAACTCCCGCTTGTTGTATTTTCGCACGGTGCATTCGGATATTATGAGAGCAATTTTTCCACTTACAGTGAACTTGCCTCTAACGGTTATGTAGTAATAAGCGTTGAGCACCCGTACCACTCGATTTTTACACATGATACAAGCGGAAAAATGATAATTGCAGACGGTTCATTCCTCAATGGGGCTATGGGAATAAATGCTGAGGGTGCGACCGAGCAGATGATATTCGAGTTGTCCTCGGAATGGCTGAAGCTACGTTGTGACGACCTTAATTTTGTCATTGATTCTGTTAAGTCTGCGGCAGGGGACAGCACGCTCCCTGAATATTGGAACGCGAACGAAAGGGAGAACGAGAATATTATTACCGCTCTTTCTATGACAGATACGGACAAAATAGGCGTTATGGGACATTCGCTAGGCGGTGCGGCTGCTGCTGCTTTGGGCAGAACCAGAAGCGACATCAGTGCAGTTGTCGACCTTGACGGCACAATGCTCGGAGAGGTAATCGGTGTTGAGAATGAGCGGGATATCCTTATTAGCGAGCCTTATACAACCCCCATCTTATCCTTTGATAACGAGGAGCATCATTTCTCTGCGGAAGCTGCACGTGAGGCGAATGTTCCCTATGCGAACAACTCCCTCCATGAAAATGCTGTGTGCGGATACAGAACATACATAGCAGGGTCGGGGCATATGAACTTTACAGACCTGCCGATGTTCTCGCCGGTGCTTGCAAAGAATCTCGGAACAGGCACGGTGGACGCTTCCGAATGTATGGTGACTGTAAACAGAATAACGCGTGAATTTTTTGACAGATTTTTGAAAGGCGAGGGTGAATTTATTGTTTCGGAGTGTATCAGCATCTCATAATATGGACGTTCAGATAAGCAAAATTCCCGAAGATGAAAACGAACTCGTGGACATACGCTGCCACGAGGAAACGGACACGGTGCGGGAAATAGCCGATTTCGTGAGGTCGCGTCAGGGGCAGATTATCGGAACTCTTGACGGCAGACAGCATTCCATTGCGGTCACGGATATTATGTACATAGAATCCGTTGACAGCAGAACTTTTATCTACACATCGTCGGAAGTTTACGAATCCAAGCAGAGGATATACGAGCTTGAGGATTATCTGAAATCAAAGCGTTTTCTGAGAATATCCAAAGCTTCGATTGTAAATCTGATGAAGATAAACTCCGTGAAGCCCGCACTGGGCGGACGTTTCAGTGCAGTGCTTTCAAACAACGAGGAGATTATCATTTCACGCAAGTATGTCCCCGAACTGAAAAGAACGCTTAGAGGTGATGAAATATGAGCTTCAAAGAATATCTGAAGTCTATGCTGTCGATGTATTTTGTTATTGTTACGCTTATCAATGGTGCAACGTTCATTCTGGGGGAAGTTTTCCGACCGGATGATAAATTCGGTTATGCAGCATTTCTGTCACCGCTGATATATGGAGCACTTGCACTTGTCCCAATGCTTTGTGTGTATTCAAAAAAGGAACTCACCCTGAAGCAGTATGTTGTAAGAGAAATACTTCAGCTGATTTCCATTGAGATAATACTCATAGGATTTGGTTTAGGGACAAAAAGCCTTCTTCCCGAAAATTTTGCACTCACTGCGAGCTTTGCTCTTTCTATACTTGTGATTTTCGTTCTTGTACATCTGATTTCATGGGTGCTTGACCTTAATGCGGCAAAGGAGATAAATTCCGACCTTAAATCGTTTCAGAGCAAATTCTCGGATAAAGATGAATAGTAAAAAATGGGGCTGCCGTTGGCAGCCCCATTTCAGCTCATATAGTGAGATTTTGTTTTCCTTGATATTAAGCCTTGGTTACCTTGATGAAGTTCTTCTTGCCCTTTCTCAGAATAACGGAATCGGTGATTTCAATCTGAGCGGTGGGGTCTTCGATAACAACGTCATCAACTGTTACACCCTTTCCGCTAATGAGGTTTCTTGCTTCACGCTTGGAGGGAGCGAACTTCGCATTTACCAGCAGGTCGAGGATTCCAATCTTGCCATCGGTAAGCTCTACTGCCAGAGTCGGCATATTCTCGGTGTTTCCCGCACCGCCGAACAGCGACTTGGCACCGTCCAGAGCCTTTTTCGCTTCTTCCTCGCCGTGTACGAGTTTGGTAAGCTCAAACGCAAGGATTTCCTTCGCCTTGTTAAGCTGTGAGCCTTCCCACTTCTCCATCTCCTTGATTTCCTCAAGCGGGAGGAAGGTCAGCATCTTAATGCACTTGAGAACGTCAGCATCGCCAACATTTCTCCAGTACTGGAAGAACTCGTAGGGAGAGGTCTTTTCGGGGTCGAGCCATACAGCACCCTTTTCGGTCTTGCCCATCTTTTTGCCCTCGGAGTTGAGCAGCAGGGTAATGGTCATTGCGTGAGCATCCTTGCCGAGCTTCTTGCGGATAAGCTCCGTACCGCCGAGCATATTCGCCCACTGGTCGTCGCCGCCGAACTGCATATTGCAGCCGTATTTCTGGTACAGCATATAGAAGTCGTAGCTCTGCATTATCATATAGTTGAACTCAAGGAATGTAAGTCCGCGTTCCATACGCTGCTTGTAGCACTCGAAGGTCAGCATTTTGTTTACGGAGAAGCAAGCACCCACCTCACGCAGAACGTCAATATAGTTGAGGTTCATTAGCCAGTCTGCATTGTTTACCATAATAGCCTTGTCGTCCGAGAAGTCGATAAAGCGGCTCATCTGCTTCTTAAAGCAAGCGATATTGTGCTCGATATCTTCACGGCTGAGCATTTTTCTCATATCGGTCTTGCCCGAGGGGTCGCCAATCATTCCCGTACCGCCGCCAAGAAGTGCGATAGGCTTGTTTCCAGCCATCTGCAAACGCTTCATAAGGCACAGTGCCATAAAGTGTCCGACGTGCAGGCTGTCAGCCGTGGGGTCAAAGCCGATGTAGAAGGTCGCTTTGCCCGCGTTTATCATCTTGCGGATTTCGTCTTCGTTCGTTACTTGTGCGATAAGTCCGCGTTCTACGAGTTCGTCATACAGTTCCATTTCATTTCTCCCATTCTTTATAAATTCTGCCTTTGTGGAAATTTTCGTTATTGTTTTTCTTGGCAAATATCGTTAATCCTCATTGTCCGGCTCAAAATCGGCATAGTTCCATTCCTTGTCATACCAATCATCATCGCCCCAGATTACTGTACCGTCAAAGGAGCTGACATAAATGAGCTTATCGTTTCTGATTATGATTTGAAAGCCGTGTTCAGGCTCCCAATCGCAGCTGCCCTCGACAGAGTAGCCTATGATGTCATAGGAATCGGGCTTCTCGACAATAAGTGACGAGGGGGAGCAATAGTTCAGAATATCTCTGCCCTCAACCTCTTCGGGCATTCCAAGGTCGCCGAACACTTCTTCCGCTTCGTCCCTGACATCTTCATAATAGCTGCCCAGAGCGTCGCATATCTCGTCCAGAAGTTCATCAGAGAGGTTGTTGAAATGCTCTATGCACTTCTCAACATACTTTTCGTCAACATCGGGGTTGACGAGGAGTCCCATCTCATCATCGGTGTATTTGCAGTCAAAGGACGCCTCTAATGCACCGTCTTCGTCATACTGTTTGTTCTTTATCATAGCCTGATCTCCTTCAAAAAGTAAAACCGCTTTCTATCAAAGCTGGTCTGCAATTTCCAGAATGAGCTTTTCGGATTTCTCCCAGCCCAGACACGGGTCGGTGATGGACTTTCCGTAAACGCCCTCTTCAATCTTCTGACAGCCGTCCTCAATGTAGCTTTCAATCATCAGACCCTTGACAACATCGCGAATCTGCTTGGAGTGACGCATTGAGTGAAGAATCTCGTTGGAAATTCTTATCTGCTCCAGATACTCCTTGCCGGAATTGGAATGGTTGGTGTCAACGATAATCGCGGGATTTTTCAGCCCCTTTTCTTCGTAGAGGTCGCAGCAGAGCTTCAAATCCTCGAAATGGTAGTTCGGAACAGTCTGTCCACGCTTGTTCTGCGAGCCACGCAGTATTGCGTGACACAGTGGGTTTCCGTCAGATACAACTTCCCAGCCGCGGTAGATAAACATATGGCTTGCCTGTGCCGCTTGAATGGAGTTGAACATAACGGAAAGCGTTCCCGAAGTGGGGTTCTTCATTCCTACGGGACATTCAATACCGCTTGCAACAAGGCGGTGATGCTGATCCTCAACGGAACGTGCACCGATTGCAACATAGGAGAGCAAGTCGCTGAGATAACGATAATTTTCGGGATACAGCATTTCGTCAGCAGTAGTAAGCTTGGTTTCTTGAATAACGCGGGTGTGGAGCTTTCTGATTTTAACGATACCTTCCAGCATATCCTCTTCCTTGGTGGGATCGGGCTGGTGAATCATTCCCTTGTAGCCGGTACCGTTTGTACGGGGCTTACCGGTATACACGCGGGGAATAATAAGAATCTTGTCCTTTACCCGTTCCTGAACCTTAGCAAGGCGGTGAACGTAATCAATCACAGAATCCTCGTTATCTGCCGAACACGGACCGATGATAAGCAGAAACTTATCCGATTTGCCTGTAAAAATATCCGCAATCTGCTTGTCACGCTCTTCCTTTGCGGCGATAATCTCCTCCGAGAGCGGATACATTTTCTTTATCTCCTGCGGAATGGGGAGTTTTCTTCTGAAATTCATTGCCATAGCAGTATTACTCCTTAAAAATAATCATACTATTCTATTTTACCACTTTTCAACAGATATTTCAAGGGGTTTTTCTAAAAACAGGATATTTTCAGCTTGTCTAAAAAATACAAAAGGCTGGCGAGAAAGGTGCAGATGCGAGGAAACGGTGCCACGGCTAGCCTTTGTGGCTGCCGTGGTGCCGTTGACGAAGCAGATGTGCCTTTATCGCCGGCCTGGAGTGCCTATCGATTGATAGGCACTTCTGGGGTTATTTTATGACGAACGCACAAGGCAGCTTCCACGAGGACTGACTATAGTAGAATGTAACGCTGTTCTGGAGATACTCGCCGTTATAGTACATACACGTTGAACTTCCTCCGTCTAGGTTTGCGGCATTTACCGCACCGTAACGTGACATAATTTCAATAAGGTCGGCTGCCGAAGCACCTGCGTGTCCGTTCGAGCCTCTGCCGTCGGTTACGAGGAGAAGTAAAGCACCGTCCGCACGCTGTCCGATAGCGGTGCGTGGATTAAGTCCGCTCCCCTTGCCGCTGATTTCTCGCTCCTTGCCGTTGATAATCAGCTGAACGAAGTGATTGTTGTCAACGCTTGTAGCTTCTTGGAAACAAACTGCGTCGCGGATTTTCTTCTCGCGAATCATTGCTTCGCATTTTTCAGGCGTCATTCCTTTGAGGTCGATGATTTGGAGAATATTATCCTCCGTAAGCCCCACAAGCACAAGACCGCCGAATTCGTTGGGACGATTGCGTACAATCTTGCCGTTGGATACTGCAACACCGTAGGGCTTTCCGCCTGTGTTGTTGGTTGAGTCGTACAAACCTCCGTTTATAGCACCGACAGCACCGGTTCTTTTGACGAACTTCTCAAGAGTTATTCCCTCTTCGGGCCATTCGTCATTACCTTGATAAATTGTGGCAAGACTAAGCCGTGACGGGTCGGGAACTATCATAAGCGTTGCCTTATATGTAAGACCGGGGATAACGACAACTTCGATTTCGTCAGATACAGGGTTGTCGCTTGTGCCACCGTTTCCTGATGTGTTGTTTTCTATTGTGATAAGTCCTTCGTTGAAGTTGTTGTCGGTAAACTCCTTCATAGAGTTCGCGTTGACAATTTCGGCGATTTCCTCATCGGACAGGCAGAGCGAAGCAAGGAATTTCAGCTGTCCCGTTTCCAGCACGGTGGTAATAAAGGTGTTTCGCGAAGCCTGCGACCCTCTGCAAAAAATCTGCATCATAATATACAAGGTCGCTAACAGTATTACAACAAAGGTTGCCAGAAAAGCAAGCACTTTCCCGATAATGCCAATGACGTTTGCTTTGGGTTTGGTATATGTTTTTGCACTCATTTTGCCACCTCCTTAAACCACATCGTGCATTGCGGCTATTGCCCAATGCGGGTCATTCTTACCGTTGTCGGGGGTGTCGTCAATCAATACGAAATACATTATGCTGTTGAATACATCGGTTCTGTATCCCGCGAATTTCTCATCACTGTACAACGTCATTTTCTTTTCAAAGTATACCTCACAGGAGAAGCATTTGTCGTTGTACTGAGTGAAGTTTGAAATCTTCTCGTTTTTAAAGCCATCGGTTGTGTGGTCGCTTGTAAAATCTATGTCGACTCCTGTAGCCCAAGCGTAGGCATAGTTGTAGTAGTCGGAGTCCTTGATAAACATTTTCTGCACTTCGGCAAGTCCGTGTTTTTCACCCTCTAAATCATCGGTCATAAAAAGGCTCCAGGTCTTTGCTTGTTTCATTACGTCGATTTGTGCGGTGATATTTTCGGGGATTTCATTGTCTTGAACAGAGCTTATCTCAATGTGTTTGCTGTCGAGAATAAAATCTTTCTTTGCACCGCCGGCATCGGTCACGGAAGCCTTCACATCGGGCTTAATCAGCGAGAATGTGTAGGTCTTTTGTTTCGGTAGATTTACGTTCGCCAAATCAAGGAGAATTGCTGCGTCGGGGTGCGGGGCAGAAGTCGGTGTGCAAAGCGTATCGGCGTCTTTTCCATCAATTGCAAGGCTGAAACTTTCGGGGATTACCACTTCGTAGTCATAAAATTCGGGGAGTACTTTTCCGTCATACGCTTGCGTGTTCCCCAGAACATCGGTAATAGTAACCGACGGTTCGGTCATTTCGAGTATGGAGTAGTTTGTCTTTCCGTTTGAATCAGGCTCTCCTGTGACTGTCTTTCCGTTTACGGAGAGTTTGATTGTGGAAGGAATAGAAAGATTGTAGTCATAAAGAACGGGCATTAATACGTTCTTTTCGCCGATAAAGCGAAGCGGAGTTCCGTCAAGACGCTTGTATTCGATAACAGGCTCATGGAGAATACCCTTAATCGAATAAGCGGGGACTTCTTCAGAATAATCCAGTTCCTCGTCGCTTGGCTTTACACCATTGACGAAAACTTCCGTGCCCTCCGGTAGGTACAGACGGAAATTGTACACTGTTTCAGCAGGGAGAGGAGTAAAGTTTTCAACCTCCCAGTCCGCCATATTGAAGAAGAAAAGGCGACTGCGGCTGTTTGTTCCCGTAAGGGCAAGAGTACCTACCGGTTTGCTATCTGCAAGAATAGTGTAGGTCTTTGACAGTTCGCTGCTTTGCGAAGCCGCAAATTCGTATGTAATCGCCGCTCCTTTGATTTTGTCGATATAGGAGCGGCTGTAGTACTCTACGTCATTTTGCTCATAGCGGTTGGTGCATAGCGTTTCAAAGTCAAGTTCTGAGGTGAGTGTTCCGTCCGCTGCACGGGCACTAAGCCACTCAACTTTTTCTCTGACAATATGTTCCGGCTGGGACTTGTCAAAGTCCTTGACAACAATACCGACATAAATCAGAAATGCCGCACTCAAAAGTACGCAAGCCGCCAGAAATATCAGATATGCTTTTTTGAAGCCGCTTGTAGATTTCATTATTGTTTTCTCCTTTTAAGATTTTTGTCATAAATATAAGTGTGATAGGTTACAAATTCTACAATATCTTATTATAACATTATTTCAGACTTTTTTCAAGGGATTTAGATGAATCAATGGTTGGGAATTTATACAAAAGGAGAGAGGACTTTTCACCGTTTTTTGTTTGGTGCATAAGATGTAGGTAAAAGGGGGTGAATTCTATGCTGGTTGAAACGGAATACAGCCGTCGTGCTGCGGTGCGATATGCGATAAAGTGGGCATACTGCAGAAATCCGCGTTTCTACGACTTCGAGGATATAGGCGGTGACTGCACGAATTTCATTTCTCAGTGCCTTTATGCGGGCTGCGGTGTGATGAACTATTCGCAGGAAAACGGCTGGTACTATATCAACTCAAACGACCGTTCACCGTCGTGGACGGGAGTAAACTTCTTGCGTGAGTTTCTCCTGACAAACAAAGGGGCGGGTGTTTACGGAGAGGTTGCACCATTATATGAATTGCGTCCCGGGGACGTTATTCAATTAATTGACGAACAGGGAAAGTTTTACCATTCTGTATTTGTGACAGCGGTATTTTTGCCCGCTATTCCACAGAATATCTTTGTTTGTGCTCATTCGGTAGATTCCCGAAACAGGCGGCTTTCAACTTACGATTATGCAGATACTCTGGGAATTCATATCGTCGGTGCCCGCAAGGAGATATCACTGCAATACCCAAACTGATCGGAGGATATTATGTTTATATACACTGTAAAAGCGGGGGACACTTTAGCACAGCTTTCGGAACAATTCGGAGTTCCCATTAATCAGATAGCCACCGATAATGCACTGGGCAATCCCGATAATTTGTCGATAGGTCAGAGTCTGGTTATTTCGTCCGATAGTATACGCTATGTGGTTAGGGAAGGGCAAACTCTCTATTCGCTCTCGCAGGAGTTTGAAGTCCCGCTTGACGAGCTTATAGCGGCAAATCCTAACGCGAACCCAATCTCCCTCCAAGTTGGACAGGTGATTGTAATCCCGCAGGCTGAAAATATTTCGCGTCGTCCGGCAGTTATGAATGGTTTTGCGTATCCTACTATCACGGACTATGCACTGGAGTGTGCATTTCCATTCCTCACCTTTATTTCTCCGTTTTCCTACTCGATAACGCCGAACGGGGAAATCATAGCTCCCGACGTGGACGAAATAATCACTGCTGCACGTAATAACGGCGTAATGCCGCTTATGACGGTGACTAACATTTTTGAGGGGACGTTCTCCACCGAGGTTCTCTCACAAATACTTGCAGATCCCGAGGCAAGCGAGCGACTGGTTTCCTCTATCCTCTCCGAAGTGGAGAGCAAGAACTACTACGGTGTAAATCTCGATATGGAGTACATCGCACCCGAAGACCGCGAGAGCTACAATAATCTATTGAGGAACATTTCCGAGCGGCTTCATGAAAATGGGTACATCTTAGTCACTGCCGTAGCACCCAAATACAGTGCCGATCAGCAGGGAATTTTGTATGAATCCCACGACTATGCTGAACAGGGAAAATGGGCAGATTTCATCATTCTCATGACATATGAATGGGGATTTACCTACTCTATGCCGATGTCGGTTCAGCCGATTGAAGAAGTACGGAAAGTGCTGAACTATGCGGTATCGGAAATTCCCTCCGGAAAAATACTTATGGGTATGCCTAACTATGGTTACGACTGGACGCTCCCGTATGTGAGAGGTACTGCCGCACGGAGTATCGGATTTGCCGCGGCAACCAATCTGGCAAATTCGCTTGGCTCTGAGATTTTCTTTGACGAGAAAACCCAGACGCCGTACTTCTACTACACCGAGAACGGAACTCGTCATGTCGTATGGTTTGACGACCCGCGGAGCATTGATGCGAAACTCCGCCTTGTGGAGGAATTCTCCCTTGCGGGGGCAAGCTGGTGGACTATAAATCGCTGTTATCCGCCAAATCGCATAATCGCACAGAATATGTTTGAAACAGTAAGACTATAATAAGACGGAGTGGCAAAACTGCCACTCCGTTTTTGCAGAATAACTAACTATACTTTCCCCGTACTTCTTATTTCCCCAAGAAGTCCTCGACAATATCGCGAGCATGAATTTCGGAAACGTCAAACAAGTTTAGTATCTGGACGAAGTTCTCCATGTCTTTCTTGTCGAGGGATATGTCGTTGATTGCTGTGTCACCCCGACTTATGCCGTAGGTTTCGTAGTTCTCCCCGTTTTCTGCGGCTACATTAGTTTTTGTAATGCTCCACATAACCATACCTCCTGCTAAGTATTAGCATTTCTGCTAAAGAATATTTTACCAGAAATTATACTAAATTAACAGAAACAGATTAACCGATTCGATAACAAATATAAAAATTTTTAGACAGAATTTTTTGTGAGAAATGACGAAAAGTTCGCAGTTTATCAAATAGGTGAGAGTTGTGGGATTTGTGCGGAAAGATTTGGAGAGCAGGTTACAGTATCTTCCAGAGTGTGGGCGTCTGCATTTGTTTAAAGAGTTTTATCTGTGCTTCTACACGGTCGCAGGAGGCATAAAGTTCCTCGTTTGCTTCCTGTGCAAAGGAATAAACTTCGGCTATTGATGAGGTGATTTCCACCGCGTGTCCGAGGTCGTTGACGAAAATGGAATAGTTGATGAACTTGTCCCATTCCTTTTGTAGGTTTTCAGCGGCTTTCGCGGATTTTTCGGTGTCTTTGTCGGTAAACGCTTCCTCCACCTCTTGGATATAACCGTTAAGCCGTTCAGTGAAAGTGTTCACCCATATCACCGAAGCGATACAGCCGGCACTCATTACAACAAGTATCGCTATGGAGGTGATTAGTCGGTTCATTTCGCCTTCTCCTTCTTAACTATTGTGTAACTGCCGCCCTTGTCGGCTGTCATAAGAAATACGCCATGCTCTGTAACGCTGTTCTCGTTAAGGACTTTGGAGAGCCACTTTTCTTTGAGATTAAGGTGTTCTAACTTGTCGCGGTCTACCAATCCGTCACGGATAATAACGGTTGGTGGATCAGCGGTACTGCCGCCTGCGGAAACGTCTTTTTTCTCTGCGTTCTGATAGTCTTTTTTGAGCATAAAGCTGATTTTACCGGTGGTTTCCACAATCGCATAGTGTACCTGTGTGATGTCGAAAATCTGCTCTCCTCTCATTGCTTCAATAAGATCGTCCACAGTGTATCGCAGTTTTTTCATCTCATCCTGGAGTATCTGACCGTTTGAGATAATTACACGGGGGCTACCAATCATGAATTTTCGGAATTTCACGGATTTTAACATAATCGACGATACTATAACATCGACGCAAACCAGCGTCAGGATTGGAACTATTCCCATAA
>JBJESA010000024.1:0-4752 GCA_051882535.1 Oscillospiraceae bacterium | reverse complement strand
TACTGCGGCGTCGTTCAATAAGGAAACTGCGGCTCTCACTGCTTCGTTCATGGTTGTCCCTGCCCTTCACAAAATGCACACTCCAAAAAGGCTTGTTTTATATCATTGTACTTCCCGCGTGGAATCGGAATTTCTGTCATACAGGTCATAACGACTGCTTTGCGGGAAATGCTGCGTATATGATTCAGATTGACGAGATAAGATCGATGAAACCGCATAAAGCAGCTGTAATCAGCCAGTTCCTTTTCAAGATTATCCAGACTGCCGATACTCTCCAGAATTTTTCCGGAGATAAGGTGAATGAAAAGCGTTCGATGAATCACCTCGCAGAACTCAATCTCCCTTATCTCAATATGAGTAATCCCGTTCTTGCAGTTCAGCATAATGCCGCTGTTCCGCTCCCGTGTACATATTTCCGAAACCGAGTCCAAAAGCGAAAAAAGGCTCTCTGATTGAATGGGTTTTAGCAGGTAGTAGAACGCGTTTACCGTATAGGACTGTACCGCATACTCTGACGATGAGGTAAGAAAGATAATCTTCACGCTTTTATTAAAGCGGCGTATTTCCGCGGCAGTTTCAATGCCGTTTATTCCCGGCATAAGTATATCTAAGAGGATAACGTCAAAAACGGAGCCGTGTTCCATGGCATTAAGCATATCCAAAGGGCTTTGAAAGCTCTCTGTGATAAGCTCCGTATTCCGTGATACACGGTATCTGTTCAGAAGAGTGAGCAGCTCGTCCAGAACCTCGGACTCGTCATCACAGACGGCTATTTTTATCATAACGGTTAATTTCTCCTTATATTTAATAACTGTGTGCGATTTTTATTCGGCGGCTATATTCACAATCGCATCGCTGTATAGGAAGCGGGGTGCCTCTCGAAAAAAAACGCCTTTTTCGACAGACTTAAACGGCGAAAAAAGGTCTTTTCGCCGTTCACAAACTTTCTTAATCAAGCAGGTCTTTTATTCCCACATACTCATTTACCAGTTTTTCAGCGAGTTCGTACGAGAAACCCTCGGTGCCGTTTGTTGCGGCGATTTCCTTTGTGTACTCGCTCCAAGGATAAATCGAAACGATGCCTGCCGCATAGTTGACGTTGGTGACAATCGGGACTGCTTCGGGATTTTCAAGAACTATAGTGCCGTCCGGCTGCTTGGTAACGGTGAGTTTTCCGAGCATTCCCACCATAGCAAGCGGGGAACTGGTCATCGAGGAAATGTAGTTGCCCAGACAGTAGAACACGAACGCCTGTCCGCCGTCCGGCTTGTTTACATATTCCATCGGCTGGACTGTGTGCGGCTGTGTTCCGATGATGATATCAGCACCCCAGTCTACCAGATTGCGTGTTATCTGCAATTGCTGTTCTGTAACGATGTTTGAAACCTCAATGCCGTAGTGTGCACTTACAACGACGACATCAGCCAGTTCGCGTGCCGCACGTACCTGACGCTCGACTTCTTCCGTTTCGGAAAGGTAGGTGACTTTGCATTTTGAGTCGGTTGGGAGTCTTAGCCCGTTGGTATGCTCCATAAATCCCACAAACGCGAATGTGATGCCGTTTACTTCAAGCACGGGGATTTTCTCCTCGTCTTTCATACAAGCACCGTACACAGGGATATTCGGGTGCTTAGTTTTCCAGTAATCAAGAGTGGCGATAAGTCCCGCCTCGCCTTTATCGAGAACATGGTTGTTGCCAATCGACATAACGTCAAATCCCATCTCCACCATCTGGTCGCCCGCAGCCTCCGGCGAGCAAAACATCGGGTAGTTGGACGGCTCGAATTTGTCGGTGATAATGGTTTCCTGATTAAGAATTGCGAGGTCTGCTTCGGCAATCATTGCCGCGGTGCGTGCGTATGAGGGACGGAAGTCATAGCCGCTGGGGTCGTCGCCGCCGCGTGCTTTCGCTTGACGTATGATATTGATGTGCAGGAGATTATCGCCCGCACACAGCAGCGATACAGATCGAGGTTGGAGTTCCGGCTCCGGTTCGGAACTCTCGATGTCGGATTCTTCGGGAATGGAACTCGGCGAATCCGCCGAGGATTCAATGGGGTCGCTGCTTACAAGCTCGGTTTTGGTACAGCCTGTAAGCGAGCAGAGAATTCCCGCAATCAGCATTGCAGATACGATTTTTTTCATAGTATAACTCCTATGCAGTGGTCTTTTGGATCCTTTTATGTTGTAAAACAGCTTTACGGACTAAAACTGTTCCGTATTAGAAAATTATATCACAGCAATTCCCAAATGTCAAGTATAAGACCGCACAAAGCCCTTTGAATCAACTCATAAATTATCTTCGGCAAGCAAAAAAATCCCTCTTGACTAATTGACTTAATTGTGATATACTATTAAAGGTGAAAAAGTCTAAAAATCAGGAAGGAGTCAAAAAATGTCTGTTTATGTAAAGGAAACTGCCGACCGCTGCCTGCATTGTAAAGTACCGAACTGCAGAAAAGGCTGCCCCGTGCAGACAAATATTCCCGAAATTATCACTCTGTTTCAAGAGAACAAGCTCAATGAAGCAGGTAAGATGTTGTTTGAAAATAACCCCATGTCGTTGGTATGTTCCATCGTCTGCGACCACGACCAGCAGTGCAGAGGCGGCTGCGTTCTCGGCAAGAAGGGCGTTCCCGTAAATTTCAGCACGATTGAACAGTTTATATCCGACGCTTATTTCGACAGCATGGTTATTGAGAAGAAGCCGTCCAAGGGCAAGAAGGTTGCCGTAATCGGCGGTGGCCCCGCAGGCATTACCGTTGCTTTCAAGCTGATTGCCGAGGGTTACGATGTCACCATTTTTGAGGGACGTGACGATATCGGCGGTATCCTGCGTTATGGTATCCCCGATTTCAGACTTCCCCGCACGATTTGCGACCGTTATAAGAAGAAGCTGCTGGAAACCGGCGTTAAGATTCGTCCGAATACCACAATCGGCGGTTCGCTTGAGATTAACAATCTGTTCCGCGATGGATATGAGGCTGTGTTTGTCGGAACAGGCGTATGGCGTTCCAATACGCTTGGCGTAAAGGGCGAGAGCCTGCCCAATGTACACTACAGCATGGACTTCCTCCAGAATCCCAACGGTTACAATCTCGGCGACAAGGTTGCGATTATCGGTATGGGCAATGCGGCAATGGACGTTGCTCGTGTGGCTATCCGTCACGGCGCTCGTCAGGTGCAGCTGTTCGCACGTTCCAAGCGTGTAACCGCAAGCCACCACGAGGTTGAGTATGCAAAGCTCGAGGGTGCGGAGATGTTCTTCGGCAAGCAAATCTGCGAGATTACAGAGAAAGGCCCAATCTTCAAGACTGCGATTTTCGATGAGAACAATAAGGTAATCGGCTACGAGGACGAGTTGGAACAAGTTGAAGCGGATTCCACCGTAATCTCCATAAGCAGTGGTCCCAAGAATAAGCTGATTCTTACTACTCCCGGTCTGCAGGCTAATGAAAAGGGTCTGCTTATCACTGACGAGAATTGTATGACCACCGTACCCGGCGTATTCGCTGCGGGCGATGTAGTACAGGGTGCAAATACAGTAGTTCACGCGGTTGAAGAGGCTAAGCGTGCTGCACAGGGAATTATGAATTACCTGGAAAATAAATGACAGAAAAAGAGGTTAAAAAAATGCCTGCTAGAAAAGGTAACTTAATGAGCGTAAGAAGTGACGTAAAGGTTCTTGACGCTACTATCCGCGACGGCGGACTTTGCAACAATTTCAGATTCACCGATGAGTTTGTAACCGAGCTTTACAAGACCAATATCAAGTGTGGTATTGACTATATGGAGTTCGGCTACAAGGCAAGCAAGAAGATGTTCGACAAGGCGGATTTCGGCAAGTGGAAGTTCTGCGACGAGGAAGATTTGCGTGCTATTGTCGGCGATAATATCTCCAATATGAAGATTGCGGTAATGGCAGACGTTGGACGCTGCGATTACAAGGAGGATTTTATCCCCAAGAGCGAGAGCGTAATTGATATGGTGCGTGTTGCGTGCTATATTCATCAGATTCCGTCCGCTGTTGAGATGATTGAGCATTTCAAAAAGCTCGGCTACGAAACCACCTGCAATATTATGGCGGTATCTCAGGCGAACGGCGACCAGATTAACGAAGCACTCAGTATGCTGATGACATCTCCTGTGGACAGCGTTTATCTGGTGGACAGCTACGGCTCGCTCTATCCCGAGAATGCGGGCGACCTTGCGAAGAAGTACCTTGAATTTGCAGAGCCGGAGGGGAAGAAAGTAGGCTTCCACGGTCACAACAACCAGAACCTCGCATTTGCAAATACAATCGAAACTATGTCGTATGGCGTTTCGCTGCTTGACGCAACAGCAATGGCAATGGGACGCGGTGCGGGCAACTGTGCGATGGAGCTGCTGCTCGGTTTCCTCAAGAACCCGAAGTACAGTCTTTATCCGCTTCTCGAATTTATCGAGAAGTACATGGTTCCGCTCAAGGAGTCTGGCGTGGTATGGGGCTATGACCTGCAGTATATGATGACAGGTCAGCTCAACCGCCACCCGCGTGAGGCGATGTCGTTCACCGCTGACAAGCGTCAGGACTACAGCGAGTTCTACAAGAGCCTGCTTGAGAATTTCTAAGATAACAATCCACCGCCCCGCACAAAACGTGGGGCGGTTTAGGTTGTCGATAAAGTCGTTTTTTCTGCGAGGGACACCCCCACCCCCAACCCCCTCCCCCTTCGGGGGAGGGGGCTATTAGTATACGTATGCAGAGGGGTG
>JBJESA010000023.1:0-19210 GCA_051882535.1 Oscillospiraceae bacterium | reverse complement strand
GCGGTTTGCAAGCGTCACCGTGCCCCACTGCGACAGCCCCTGACAGGTTACCTGCACACCGTCACAGAATGCCGCAAAAAGCGGTTCTACACTGCCGCGGCGGACGATGTAGTTGTTGAACTGTTCGTCTACCAAGTCGCTGATATTCTCGAAAATATCTCGTCCGTACACAAAAGCCTGATCGTATTGGGTGGAATTGGTGATGTCAAAATCATATCCGCGGGAGCGGTACCATTCGGTATACACACGGTTGAGGGCGAAAGTCACCTGCACATAGATATTCGCACGCAGAGAGGCTTCGGGCCATGTGGGGAAGATTTCGCTGGAGGCGACATTCTTGATATAATCGGGGAAGGTGACGGTAACGTTGCGGGCGTTGGACTGCGGCGTTCCAAGGTGGACAACTATTCGCTCGGGGATATAGGGGCGGTTATCGGGCATTTGGATTCACCTCCGAAATGTTCTCGAACATACTGTCCGCAATTGTGGGCAGCATCGAAACACGCTGGACGGACTGCACTCCGTCAAACACGGGAATATCGGTCAGCACTACGTCTACATATCCCTCGCGGCTGACGGTTGCGTCATACAGTGCAAACGGCTGAATCAGATTGTCGTACTGCTGGGAGAGCGACTTTGGCGGTGCGGGGAGAATACGGGGCGGGGTCTGACCGCTTCGGTCGGTGATAAGGGTGTCAATCTCGGCGATTACACCGCCGAATTTTTTGCTGATAACGCACTTTGCGTTCTCTACGGGGAGTGCCTCGCGTGCGGTGGTTATGCGAAAGACTATCGTCCCTCTGCCGGTGTTTTTCGCTTGGAAATCCTCGAAACTGGTATACTGCGGCTCAGGAAAAACCTTTGGCGTGGATTGGCTGCCCCTCTCCTGCTCTACGTTGACGGTTGCGGCACCGGGAACGTTCTGTGCCATTTGAGGCTCATCAAAGGGAGGTTCGTATTCTTCTACCTGCGGAGCTGCTTCAGCCGGTTCTTCTTTGGGAACTTCATTGATGATTTCGGGTGCGGGTTCTGCCATTTGCGGAGGAACCGGCATTGGTTCTGGTCTGGGCATAGCTTCAGGTCTGGATATGGGAACAGACTGTGTGGTGGGGGACGGCGTGGGTATGGGAACACTCTCAATGCTTGGAGAGGGTGTCGGCATAGGTATAGCTGCTCCCGTACGGTCACTGGCGGTGGCGGGTGTGGAGAGAGCATTCTCCCTTATACGTTCGAGGTCGGCGGCGTCGATTTCAGCAGCGGTGGGCGGGTTGCTGTAGTCGGGTGGGGGAACTTCCGGCTCGTGGTGGTAGGGGAGTTCAGGTTCGGATTCCACACGCGGTTCGGGCGGCGGAAAATCGTTGGTATCGGGCGGGAGGGGAGTATCTTCGCAGCCCTCGCTTTGCGTTTGTGCCATCTCGTTGAAACTCTTCTCGTCCATGTTCTCCACATATCCGATTATCTGTGGTGTGCGTGTGGGAGCAGGTGAAGAATCTTCGCGTTTCGCGGTGCGGGAGAGTTCCATAAGTTCACGCTTGTATTTCTCGATGAGTTTTTTCGTGTCTTCCATAAAATACCTCCGTCTGAATTTTCTCTTTGAAATATATGCGGGGGTTGGCGAATTAAGAATTAAATCTTGACAGACAGAAAAAATTCTGCTATAATTATACCCAATGGGTGTTTTGCTTTGGGTAAGGGGGAATAGTTGTGGCGAAACGTTTTGATAATAAGAAGAACGACAAAAAATTAGAGCGTACCATCGCACGCAATTGGATTATATGTATTGTATCGGGTATTCTGATTGTGGTGCTTACCCTTGTTTCACGGGGATAATTTTATCAAACTGTAATTTCTGCGAATATTATACGTATTGTAAAAAAGGCTTGGAGATTATCCAAGCCTTTTGTTTTTGAAGTGCTTTGATGGTTTTTGTTGAATATGATTACAATCTGTAATATTTCTATTAAACAATACAGAAAGGCTCGAATTTTAATTCGAGCCTTCAGTCTGTCGAAAAACCTTCGGGGGTCTGGGGGCTTGCCCCCAGAACGGGGGAGTGGGGGTGCGTTAGCACCCCCACAGAATAAGAAAAATAGCCCCCTCCCCCTTCGGGGGAGGGGGTTGGGGGTGGGGGTGCCTCTCGCAGAAAAAAAGACTTTTTCGACAAGCTGAAGGCTCGAATTTTAAGTCGAGCCTTGTGTTTTAGATTATAATTATTCAGCGAGGAGCTTTTCAAGCGTTGCCAGTCTTGCACAAATGCAGAAAATCTGAATTGCTTCACGAAGGTCGTTTACGGAAGGGAAGGTAGGAGCAATACGGATATTGCTGTCGTGCGGGTCCTTGCCGTAGGGATAGGTTGCACCTGCACCTGTGAGCACTACGCCTGCTTCCTTAGCCAGCGATACGATTCTCTTTGCACAGCCCTCGGGAGCGTTGAACGAGATGAAGTAGCCGCCCTTGGGTTCTGTCCACTTGCCGATTCCGCGGGGGAGCAGCTCCTTTTCGAGCATATACAGTACGGTTTCAAACTTGGGGCGAATAATCGCAGCGTGGTGACGCATTGTGTTCTTGATACCCTCGAAGTTCTTGAAATACTTGACGTGGCGGAGCTGATTGAGCTTATCGAAACCGATAGTCTGAATAGACATCTGCTTCTTGATGAAGTCGATATTCTCCTTGGACGCACAGACTACCGCAAGACCGCCGCCGGGGAATGAAATCTTGGAAGTCGAAGAGAACTCGAATACCATATTCGGGTTGCCTGCTTTTTTGCACTCCTCAATGATGTTGAGAATCTGAATCGGCTCATCGGTGAGGTCGTGAACAGCGTAAGCGTTATCCCAGAAAATGCGGAAGTCCTTTGCAGCGGGCTTCAGATTAGCAAAACGGCGAACAACCTCGTCGGAATATGTGATACCCGTAGGGTTGGAGTACTTCGGTACGCACCAGATACCCTTAATGGTTTCGTCAGACGCAACCAGACGCTCAACCTCGTCCATATCGGGGCCGTCTTCCTTGTACTCGATGGTAATCATCTCAATGCCGAGTGCCTCGCACATTGCAAAGTGGCGGTCGTAACCGGGAGCGGGGCAGAGGAATTTTACGGAATCGTACTTGCACCAAGGCTTCTCGCTGCCGAGAACACCAAGCTGCATAGCACGGATAATGGTATCGTACATCATCTGGAGGGAAGAGTTACCGCCGACGATAATCTCGTCAGAGCTTACACCCAGCATCTCCATAAACAGCTCCTTAGCCTCGGGAATTCCATCGAGGACACCGTAGGAACGGCAGTCTGCACCGCTCTTGGACTTGTAATCACCGTCCAGACAGTGGAGGAGCATATTGATAGACAGGTCGAGCTGCTCGGGAGCGGGGATTCCGCGTGCCATGGTGAGATTCAAGCCCTTTGCCTTTTCTTCCTCATAGAGTTTTTCTACAACTGCCTTCTCTGCGGCGAGTTGTTCTTTGTTCATCTCTCTGTATAACATAGTACAAAATATCCTTTCGGTATAATTTTTTACAGATTGAAGCGGGACACCGCTGTGGCTCTGCTTTTGCAGAATTATTTTGGAAAATGGGATACATAAACCCATTGCACATTAGCATTATATCACAATGGTTTGTTTTTTGCAAGTCATTTTTTCTCAACTTGCAAAAAATCGTCAAAAGCACAAAAAAACCTGCTTTTTCCCTTTCTGCTTTGCGGATTTTAACAAACAAAAACTGCGAATTTGGCAAATTCGCAGTTTTACTCTTTTAAAATGTGCAAGAATTCGGAACCAAACCGTTCCAAATCACTCATTCTCCGAGGTATCGGAAGCAGTTGTGTTCTGCACCTCACGGAAAAGCTCACGCAGGCTGTACAGCTCTATGATGTTTTCAATGCGTTTGCGGACGAAGTTCTGGTTGAACGGCTTGTTGATTACGTCTTGTGCACCCATATTGTATGCCTTTTGCAGAGCCTTGCTGGAATTATCTGCACTGATAATAAATACGGGAACATTCTCCACATACTTGTTTTTATAGAAATACTCGAGCAAGCCGAAGCCGTCAAGCACCGGCATCATAATGTCCGACAGCACGGCACAGATTTCGTCCTTGTGCTTTTCGTATTCCTCGATTGCCTTGAACCCATTCTCCGCTTCGATTACATCAAAACTAGGCAGCATCTCGCGAAGCATTCTGCGGTTAAACTCATAATCGTCTACAATTAGTAATGTGTTCTTATCAGCCATGGCAAAAACCTCCGAGCAAATGTTTTCGCATTTGATTTCCCCTATTTTATCTATTTTATCACATAATAGCAAAAATGTCAAGTTACCTCTTGTAAATTTTAGAAAAGTATGGTATAATTATAGTGGAAAATAGCCTGATGTTCACGCTGCTTGTGGTGAATGAAGTTGTATAATAAACGCTTGCTAAAGAAAGGATGTTTTTGATGTTTGACAGAAAGAGACTGTTATCTGCACTCTTGGCATGGGTTGTGGCAGTGTCTTCTTTGATAGCTTCTCCTGCGGTTTTTGCAACAACCGATATCGAGATGACTTTTGACGGACAATATCTGATGACTGAAGAGGTGGATATTGACTATCTCTTTACAAATAACGATCCCGATGTTCAGGATAAGGTTGAAAAGGCTTTGGAGAAGGCGACCGGTGTGGCGAGTTACCTTAGCATCACTTACGCAGACTTGGCTAAAGTGAAGACATTTGATTTGAGCGGGCTTGACCTTGTTGATGTCCCTTACTGCATCAACTACATGGTTAATCTTACAAGGCTGGATTTGTCGTCTAACCTGCTTGAGAGCGAGGCACTGAAAAACCTCTCACTTACGGGCTGCACCAAGCTGTCAAACATCAATCTCAGCGACAACTATCTCACCACAATGCCCAGCTGGTTCGTTTCGGACAGAGTGACCTCGGGAAATATTACGAAGAACTTTGTGGATTCGCAGAGTCCTCGCTTCATCAAGCCCTCGATTGCTACATACTACTTGATTGACGGCGAATCGCTCGATGAGGATAATCTCAAAAATCAGATTCTGAAGTCTATTTGCTTGGATGACGGCAAACTTCTCCCCGAAATATTTTTTGAGTACAACTCTATCACTCCTCCTTACCCGAAAGATCCCGGTACCGATTATCCGTATGCTCTTGATATTATCAACTGGGAGTCATTTGTTACGGACGGAAAGGTAGTGGCTCCGCAAAACAAAACTATTGAAGTAACCGTACAGTTGTTTAACGATTCGGATAATGACAATACTAAAACCACGGTAACCATTTATCTGCTTAACGGAAAGGATCTGCCGTCGCTTAAAAAGCGTTTGGAGGGTTTGATTGCAGAGTGTGACTCTCTCGAGGAGGACGCTTATACCGAGAGCAGCTGGAACAACTTCATTCTTGCACATGATACGGCTGAGGCAATTCTTAAATACGAGAAAGCCGATGTCAATATGCTTACAAATGCTTTTAATGCTCTTGTTAAGGCAAGGGATAATCTTTGCTATGGCACCAAAGACCTTTCGGATACGATTAAAGGACTGATAACTGTCGGAGATACTTATAAGCAGGGCAACTACACCCCCTCGTCTTGGGAGGCGTTCAGCAATGCTCTTGCCAAACTCAAGAAAATCTCCACAGACAAGGACGCTAAACTTGAAACGGCACAGGCGGCGGTCAGGGAATTCCAGCGTGCACAGGCGGCTTTGCGTTCGGCTGAATTGAAGATTCCCGACATAATCCCGAAATCCGAGTTCGAGAAGATTTACGGCGAGAGCAGAAATATTACCACTTCCGGCGTTACGCGTGCGGGCACTTCCTACAAGTGGTCTTTCTACGGAAAGGACTTGAAAGAAATCGCAGATTTCAATCCCGAAGTCAAGGATACCGACGCCAATGAGTCCGGCATCTTGATTGAGGCGGGAAGCAGTTCGGGCTACAGAATGTTTGTGACTTCGGCAGATAAGCCGCTTCCGGGCAAAGCTACGCTCGAGATTGACGTTTCCGATAAGTTCACATCGGGTACGTTCTACCTCTATAAGTGGAACACATCAGCAAAGCGTTCGCTGATGGTTGGCACTGCAAGCGTAACCAATGGAACGGCGATAATCCCGCTTACCGAGGGCGGAGTGTACTATTTGTGCCGTAATGTTCAGAATTTCGAGCTAAAGAGCCGGAATTACGAGGTTGATAATGATGGAAAGACGATTACTATCCCTCCGACAAGCGGTGTGAATGTATTTGAGTTCAAGAATAGCTTCGAGTTCGGTGCGTATACAACAATTCTTGATGAAGATGGAAAATCGGTTTCTTCCTATTCAAACGTCAAAACCGGAATGACCATTAACGCACCCAATATGGATAAGTACACAATAAAACTCACCGGAGATGTTGACACGAGCGGCGGAGTGGATTTTGACGATGTGTCCTGCTTGATTGGCGTATTTTTGAACGGGGCGGGAGAGAATGACACTGCAGTGTATGATTTAGATGGCGATGGCAGCGTCACCTTTGAGGATATCAATCTGATTATTAAATACTTTTTGATGGTAATCTGAGATCAGAGCAGGAGTGTTCTGCAATTAATTACAGAACGGAGTACTGCTCTTGGAGGTATTATGAACACTAAAACTATTGCCGAAAACCGTCAGGTGCGGCATGAATACTTTATTATCGAAAGTCTGGAGGCGGGTATTGAACTGTTTGGCACGGAGGTTAAATCCATACGTGCGGGCGGCGTCAATCTCAAGGATTCCTGGATTTCGATTGACAATGGCGAGGCGTTTATTCGCGGAATGCATATTGCTCCGTATGAGAAAGGGAACATCTTCAACCGCGACCCCTATCGTTCGCGAAAACTGCTTCTGCACAAAAAGGAGATTATGCGGCTGTTTGGACAGGTGAAGCAACAGGGTTACACTCTCATTCCCGTGTCGCTTTATTTTAAGGATAGCAAGGTTAAGGTGCAGGTGGGACTGTGCAAGGGTAAACAGCTTCACGACAAGCGTGAGTCTGCCGCAAAGAGGGACGCGGCACGCGAAATCGACCGTGCATTAAAAACCAGAAATCGCTGAACCGGAAATTGCTGAACCCAAAATCACTAAATAGGAGAAATTATGGCTAGTCAAACCGAACTTACCGTGCGTTATGCCGAAACCGACCAGATGGGTGTGGTGCATCACTCCCGATACTTTGTGTGGCTGGAGATGGCACGTACCGACTATATAAAGTCGGTGGGAATGAGCTATTCGGATATGGAAAAGGCGGGGGTAATGCTGCCGGTGACCGGCGTGTCCTGCAAGTACCGCCTACCCGCGAAGTACGATGACAACCTTGTGGTTACCGCACGGATAACACGTTTTTCCCCCGCACGAATTGAGTTTGAATACACGATAACGAAAAAGGGCGGCACAGATGTGCTTGCGGTGGGGACGAGTTCGCACGGATTCGTGGACTCGCAGACTTTTAAGCCGATTAACTTCAAACGTGCAATGCCGGAGTTATACGAGAAGATGGAAAAATGTGCGGAGCAAGACGCACTTCTTTAAAATTTACGAAACAAAATAACCGTGCCGAATGGGTTGTTCGGCACGGTTTGTTCTTTTGAAAAAGTCTGAAAATAGGCCGGCGAGAAAAACTTGTATTTATCCCTCTTGGCGGGAGCGTATAAGCTCGGCGTAAAAGCCGTTCTTTTCCATCAGCTCGTCATGGTTGCCTTGCTCGACAATGTGTCCCGACTTCATTACAAGAATGCAGTCGCTCTCGCGGATTGTGGAAAGGCGGTGTGCTACCACAAAGCTGGTTCTGCCTTTCATCAGCTTGTCGAACGCACTCTGAATTTTCATTTCGGTGCGGGTATCAATCGAGGAAGTAGCTTCGTCCAGAATAAGCATAGGCGGCAGCGAAAGCATAATTCGTGCGATGGAGAGCAGCTGCCGCTGTCCCTGCGACAACTCTGCGTCGTTGGTGATTACGGTGTCGTAGCCCTCGGGAAGTCGGCGAATGAAACTGTCGGCGTGTGCGGCTTTCGCGGCGGCGACTATTTCTTCGAGCGTTGCATCGGGTTTGCCGTAGGCGATATTGTCGCGGACGGTGCCTTTGAATACCCACGTTTCCTGAAGCACAATGCCGAAGTTGGAACGCAGACTGTTACGCTGAAGCTCTTTTATCGGCTTGCCGCTGACTTGAATTTCGCCGCCGGTCACGTCATAGAACCGCATCAGCAGGTTGATAAGCGTGGTTTTGCCGCAGCCGGTGGGGCCTACTATCGCGATATGCTGACCGCTTTTGACGGAGAGGTTGAGATTTTCGATGAGCGGCTTTTCGGGGACGTAGGAGAAGTCCACGTTCTTGATTTCTACGCGACCATCGCAGTGGTCGAGAGTTGCCTTGTCGGAGTCGGTGGACTCGGGCTGCTCGTCAATGAATGCGAAAATGCGGGAGGCGGAGGCGAGTGCATTCTGCAGCTCGGTGATAACGCCCGAAATCTCGTTAAACGGCTTGGTGTACTGGTTCGCGTACTGGAGGAATGCGGTGAGGTCGCCGACTGTGAAGCCGCCTGTCACGGCTTTGACCGCGTTTAAAGCACCGAATACGCCTACTCCCGCGTATACAAGCGAGTTCACAAAACGAGTGCAGGGGTTGGTAAGTGCGGAGTAGAACTGTGCACGTCTGCCGCAGACATTCAGTCGTTCGTTGATTTCGTCAAACTGTTCGCAGGCGGCGTCTTCATAGCCGAACGCCTTTACAAGCCGCTGGGCACCGAGGTGTTCGTCAATAAATCCGGTGAGTTCTCCCTTTATTGCGGACTGCTCGCGGAATTTGTTAAAGCAGAGTTTCGAGATAATGCCAGCAACCGCAAAAGAAAGCGGCGTTATGCAGACTACAACCAGCGTAATCTGCCAGTTGAGCGAGAGCATAAAGAACAGCGTTCCCAGAATGGTGACAATTCCCGTAAACAATTGTCCGAAGCCTTGCAGCAGACCTTCGCTTACTGCATCAACATCGTTTACTACGCGGCTGATTATGTCACCGTGGGATTTCGCGTCGATATATGAGAGCGGAAGTTTTTGCAGATGTGCGAAAATATCTGTACGCAGTGCTTTGACCGTCTTGTGGGTAATTTTGTTGATGAAGAAGTACATCAGCCACTGGAGTATCGCCACAGTGGGTATAATCGCCGCAATAGTGATGAGAATGGGAATCATTCTGTCGAAATCAACGGTGATATCGCCGACATTTCCAAGGCTTATACAGTCGACTGCCTTACCGATAAGAACAGTGGTGTAGAGTGAGAGGAGTACGCTGCCTGCGGCACAGATAATTGCCAGTACGACAAGCGGGATTTGTCCCTTTATATAGTGAAGAATTCTCAAAAGGGAGCTTTTTTTGTTCTGCTGTGACATTATACGCCCTCCTTTTCCTGTTCTGCGAGTTCTTGTTCGGTGTATTGAGTAAGGCAGATTTCGCGGTAGATTTCGCAGGTCTTGAGAAGCTGTGCATGAGTGCCCAACCCTACCGCCTTGCCGTCGTCAAGCACGAGAATCTTGTTTGCGTGACGAATGGAATTTGCACGCTGGGAGATGATAACGCAGGTCATGGGGAGCGTTCTCAGTGCCTCACGCAGTTTTGCGTCTGTGGCGTAGTCAAGTGCGGAGGAACTGTCGTCCAGAATGAGGATTTCGGGGTTTTGTGCCACGGCTCTCGCGATGGAAAGACGCTGCTTTTGACCGCCGGAGAAGTTCTTGCCGCCTTGGAGTATCTTCGCGTCAAGTCCGCCGTCCAGATTGTCGGTGAACTCCTTTGCCTGTGCGATTTCGAGTGCCTTGTAAATCTGCTCGTCCGTTATATCATCTCTGCCGAGCGTCATATTTTCGCGGAGAGTGCCGCTTAAAAGCTCCGTTTTCTGGGGAACAAGCGAGATGATACGGCGGAGTTCTTCGGTGGGGTAGTCTTTTACATTAACGCCGTTTATCCGCACTTCGCCGCTATCGACATCGTAGAAGCGGCAGAGCAGGTTTACAACCGTGGACTTACCCGAACCCGTACCGCCGATTACGCCCAGCACTTCACCTCGGTTAAGGTCGAATGAGATGTCCTCGAGTGCATCGTCACCGGTGGAATATGCGAAACGTACCTTATCGAATTTAATTGCAGGAGCGTTTTTGTCCTGCGTGGGAGATTTCTCCGCACCAACAACGGAGGGCTGCATTTCGAAGATTTCGTTGATACGCGAGGAGGACGCAGCCGCACGGGTAAAGATGGTGACGAGGTTTGCCACAACAACCAGTGCAAGAGAAATCTGCGTCATATAGTTTACAAGGGCGATTACCAGACCTTGCGTCAGTCCGTCTGTACCGGTGTCGGCAAAGCCGCCGCCAAACCAGACGATAAGAACGTAGGCTGCGTTTACGGCGATGAAGATTGCGGGGTTGAGCAAGGCGTTAATACGTCCCGCACGGACTGCCGCCTTGCGGAATTCTTCGGCGTTTTCTTCAAAACGCTCCTGTTCGTGCTCCTGACGGGAGAATGCACGTACTACGCGGACGCCCGAGAGGTTTTCGCGGGTGATGCGGGAGATTCCGTCCAGCGACTTCTGCTGCTTCTTGAACAGCTTCACCGTCACTTTCATTATCGGGAACATAACCAGTACAATCGCAATCATTGCACCGAAGAAGATAAGCGACAGTCTGGGGCTTATGGAGAACGCCATAATCGTTGCACCGATAACGAGGAAAGGTGCACGGACTACCAGTCGGATAAGCATTGCAACCGCGGTCTGGACAGCGTTGACATCGTTGGAAACGCGGGTTACAAGTGCCGCAGTTCCGAGCTTGTCCAATTCCTTGTGGGAGAGGGTGTTGATGTGTTTGTACAAATCTGAACGCAGACGAGTTCCCACGCCCTGTGAGGCGACGCTCGCCATATACTGACATACGAGTGCACAGCCCAGTCCGCACACGGCGAGAATAACGAGGATAAGTCCGTTTCTCCATATATAGTCAGTGTCGCCCTGTGCAATACCGATGTCGATGATGTTCGCCATTACCAGCGGCACAATAAGCTCGAAAATCGCTTCGGTGAGCTTACAAATCGGGCCTATCGTGACGTGTGGCAAAAAGTGTTTGAGGTAACGTGCCAGTTTAAGCAAGAAATTCACTCCTGTTTTTTATTTTATGATTCCCCGCAAAATCCCCCTGATTTGACAGGGGGAACGGAGATAATTCCTAATTTATATTATACGCTCTTTTTTCTGTTTTGTAAAGATATTTTATTGACAAATGAGTAAAAAAGTTGTACAATATAGATTAGAAAAATAAATGTTTGATTGTATCTGTTTATTGTGCTAACGACTATTGACTTTTAAGGAGCGTTGTGCTATGGGCAAGTTTAAGGCTTCACCGCTGTTCTCTGACGGAATGGTACTTCAGCGTGGAAAGAATATCGTCATCTTCGGGACGGGAGAGGACGGCACCGAAATTACCGCCACACTTTGTGGTTTAGAGGCAAATTGCGTCGTTGCTGACGGCAAATGGAAAGTGGTATTCCCGCCGATGGGGGCTTGCCGTTTTATGAATCTCACCTTGGAGGACGACAATCCCGATGACACTATCACCTTTGACGATGTAGCTATTGGCGAGGTGTGGATTGCAGGCGGTCAGTCGAATATGAAGTTCGAACTGGGACGCTCTGCAACGGGTAAATTCGCACTGGAGTCTGACGATACTCCCGATGTTCGCTACTTTAATGTACCTCGCAGGACGATTTACGACGAGGACTACGACAGTGCGTTTGAAGGCACTTCTTGGCACGATTTCTCCGATAAGGAGGACGCATACAACTGGAGTGCGGCGGCTTACTATGCCGCAAAGGAGATTTCGAGTTATCTTGATGTGGTAGTGGGAATTATCGGCTGCAATTGGAGCAATACTTTTGCTGTGAGCTGGCTTGACCGGGATTCCGCCCTGAGATGTGCTTCGGATTATCTGGCGGATTATGACGAGGGTATGAGCAAGACCACACCCGATGAGGCAAATGCGGCTTTTGGCGAGTACCTCAGACTTAGAGAGGAATGGGACAAGAAAGAAGCCGAGTATTACGAAACCGCCGAAAATCCCACCGAGAAAGGCTGTATCGCTGCCTGCGGAGATCGCCCAGAAATACCGATTGCACCGTGCAGTCCGAGGACGCCTTCGCTGCTTTTTGAGAGTATGGTAAAACGCATTGCTCCGTATACTGTTCAAGGTGTGTTCTGGTATCAGGGCGAAAGCGATGATGTTCACCCAAAATCCTATTACAGTATTCTTGCCAATCTGATACGAAGCTGGCGTGATGAATGGAAGGACGACGAAATCACGTTTATCATAGGTCAGCTGCCCGTTTACGGCGGCGACAACCCCGACGGCGACGAGCTTGCAGTAATTCGTGACGCTCAGCTGCGTATTTACAATACAATTAAGAATACGGGGCTTGCTGTTTTGCTTGATTTGGGCGAACGTGATGAAATTCACCCCAGAGATAAAAGCGTGGTGGGCTGGAGATTTGCAATTCAGGCACTGGACATAGTGTACGGCGGCTGTGATGGAGCGTATGCACCCGTGCTGAAGAATGCACTAGTCCGCGGCGATACGATAGAGCTGCAGTTCAAGTATGCAAGCGGCGGTCTGGTGGCAATGGGCGAAGCGGACGGCTTTGAGGTGTGCGGTGAAGACGGCGTGTATCGTCCCGTGTATGCGGATATTTCGGGAGAGCGGATTTTCCTCTCGCTGGAGAATATCAAGCACCCGTGCGGTATACGCTATCTCTGGAAGAACTATGCGGACGTTCACATATTCAGCCAGTTCAACCTGCCGCTTGTACCGTTTGAGTTTGACAAAATCTAAAATTATCTGATAGTTTTAGGAGGAATTATGATAGCATTAGTAACCGGAGCAAGTTCCGGAATTGGAAGAGATATAGCCCGCAGTCTTGCCCGTCACGGAGTGAATGTCATTATCACAGCACGCCGCCGCGACAGGCTGATTGAGCTGAAGAAGGAGCTTATCGAAGAATTCGGCGTTAAGGTGATGTATATCGCGGCAGATTTGAACGATGAAAAACAGGTGTTCAAGCTCTACGAGAAGGTCAAGAAGTACAACATCGACATCTTTGTAAACAACGCGGGATTTGGCGTGTTCGGCGAGTTTACCGAAACGGATTTGAGCCGCGAACTCGAGATGATAAACGTCAATATCAAGGCGTTCCACATCTTGTTTAAGCTGTTTTTGCGTGATTTCAAGAAGCGTGATTTCGGTTTTATCCTCAATACTGCGTCTTTGGCGGGATTTATGCCGGGACCTTGTTTTTCGTCGTATTACGCAAGCAAGGCTTATATCGTGCGTATGACTCAGGCGGTCGCAGAGGAACTCCGTGCGGCGAAGTCCAATGTCCATGTGTCTATGCTGTGCCCGGGGCCGGTTGCAACTGAGTTCAGCAGTACGGCAAAGGTGAAGTTCCGCACTCCTCCCGCAGACAGCGAAAAAACCGCAGAGCGTGCTGTTAAGGAAATGTTCGGCGGGTCGCTTATGATTAACGACAACGCGTTCTCGACTGCAATGGTGTATCTGTCGAAGTTGGTGCCCGATAGTGTACTGGCATTTTGTGCGAGATTATTCCAGTCCGGACGGGAACGATTTTAAGCCAAATTTTCAGTTTATGGTTTGAAATTTATGACAAATCAACAAAATCGGAACGAAAAATTCCGATTTTTTGTCTATTTAGTACCTTGTAAAACAAGATACCTTGTGGTATAATTAGCACATAGAGAACAAGTGGTAATTCAAAAAACATACAAATCTAAATTTCACTAAAATCTCACCCAGCCACTTGTACCCTATGGAGGTGCTTATATGAATTCACAGATGAAAAGAGGAACGCTTGAATTGTGTGCCCTGTCCGTGATGAGCCGCGGCGATTGCTACGGTTACGAATTGGTAAATCAGATTTCCAAATGTATGGAGATAACGGAAGGCACAATTTACCCACTGATGAAGCGACTGAAAGAGTCGGGACTGATCGACAGCTACATCGTGGAAAGTACAGAGGGTCCTCCCCGAAAGTACTACAAGATTACAGAGGCAGGCAGCGAGGAGCTTAAAAGTCTGTCGGAGGAATGGTTTGAGTTTGCGGAAAGTATAAATAAGCTTTTGAAAGGGGAGTACAGCAACAATGAAAGCAACGAGTAAGCAGGAGTTTTTCGAGCTGCTGGGTTATGAATTAAATAGACTGGGGATAGACGATACCACCGAAATTTTCGCGGATTTTGAGGAGCATTTCTCCGATGGATTTATCAGCGGAATACCCGAGAATGAGATTGCGGAGAACCTCGGCGATATTAAAGAAATCGCGAGAAGCTACCTCAATCTTGAAAGTTCCCGCCTTAACAGCATTATGGCACGAGATGTGGAGCGTACCAAGATAAGCCTTACGAAGCCGGGACGCAGCGTCCCCGCAGACTTATCTCTCGTGAAAGAGGATAATGCGAACTCGGGGGATATTCAGGATATTCTGAATTCTGATAATATCCGCTCTTATACTCCCGAGCATATTTCCGGAGAGATTTATCCCGAAGCACCGATCTCCACTCCCGTACAGGGTACAGAGGGCGAGAGCAGTTCGCAGGAATCGGGAAGTGCTTCAACAGGCACGGCGGATAACAGTTCCCAAAGTGCGGGAAGCGGCAGCACCGCTAATCAGACGGTAGCGGGTGCGTTCTCCGAGGCGGGTAGAGCTGCAGTTGACGCGGCGAAGATTGCAGGTCACGCAATTGCCGACGCATTTGCGGCAAGCAACGTAAAGACCGCCGTTACCGAAGCCGGAAAGTCCGCTGCCGAAGCGGTAAAGACCGCCGGTAAAACCGCAGCCGATGCAATCAACAAGGCAAAGGCAGAGCATGAGCAGAAGCACAATAAAGCCAATTACGGCAGCAGTACTGCACAGACTTCCGAGATTTACCCGAACGCAGAAAATACCGCAGTGAGCGTGAACCTTAACAAGTCCCACTCTCGCAAGGAGTCCAAGAAGTCGAAAAAAGAGGAAAAACCCTACAGTAAGATTTCCGACTTCAAAGGAATGAAGGCAGATGTGGACGCGGGCAAACTGGTGACTGCAATTTTGCTGGACTGCTTTCTGTGGTCGTGGCTGCTGCCGATGATAGCGGGTCTGCTTATATCGGTATTTTGCGTGGGAGGGCAATTTATATTTGAAAACGGCTTCGGGGCGTTATTCGATTACCATTATTATTTAATCAGCAGAATTTTCCTCTTTATGGGCTTTGTTTCGCTGGGAGGAATAGTTATTGTAATCAATATATGGATTGTCAAAGCGTTTTTAAGACTTGTAAGATATGTCATTGTTCTGCATTACAGAGCAATCTATAATGTTTAAGGGGGGTGGGAATCGTGAAGAAACTGTTAAGGGCTTTGATTGTTTTATGTGTTGTGAGTTTTACGGGATTTTGGGTTACAAAAGGACTTTTTGGGACGAGAGAATACTATCCGTACCACACAGGAGGCAATATATTCGGCTCTGATAGGGCGATAAGCATTTTCAGCGAGCTGGTGACTTGCAGCGACTCTTGGGAGATTGTAAACGAGTTTCCCAACATCAATATTCACACAGCGGGAGCTACAACCATAATTGAGCAGAATGACAGTGACAGAATACATGTCAAGGCGGACGTTCCTGATGGACGCAGGCTTTATATCGGTGCTGATTACATTGAAAGCACAGGAGAATTAACCATTGAGGTGCGTCCCGAAAATATCACTTTCGCCGATGTTGTCGAGGAATTCGGCAAGGTGCTGTGGTCGGACGATGTGTTCAAGTTCCCAGAGGGGGTAACGGTTACGATTTCGTTCCCGCATACTATATACGAGGAGCTGAATATAAAGCACGGCTCGGGTAAATTGTATGTTGATGAGATTTATTCCAACAACAACACCATTGAAATCGGCTCGGGTACTTTCGAAATGCAGCGTACAGAGCAGTTCACTTCCGATACATTCTCGGTTGCTCTTGGCTCGGGTAAGGCAACGATAAAGAATATGCGTTCCGATATTTTTGATATTGATATCGGTTCGGGCAGCTTTGCTTTCACAGGTATTTCGGGTACAGGATCGGTCGAGATGGGCAGCGGCAAGGGCAACCTTGTGCTCGCCAACGATTGCCAGAGTGTTGATCTGGATATGGGCAGCGGCTCAATTGACATATATGTTGAGGAGAGCGGCGTATTGGTTGACAGCGACATTGGCTCGGGTTCCGTGAACGTTGACGCTTACGGCAAAACTATGAAGATGCATAACGGTTCCGATGATGAAGACGTTTACGTTGGCTTAGGGAATGATGTCGATGGTGCAGCGAAGCTTTCCATTGAGCTTGCTTCGGGCAGCATAGATATCTTTGAATCGGCAAATGCACCTGCTTTGGTAGTAGATATTCCCAGAACGCAGAATTCTGCTGATTTGTCCTCAAATCACGAGGTCGCATCTTCTTCAATGCCTGACGCTTCCGGAGAGGTTGCACCTATTGAGTCTGTTGTAATTGTTGGAACAGAAACGGAATAATTAAGATAAAATGCGGGAGCATTCCTGATGGCAGCATTTTTCACACTAAAAACCTCCGAATACTTTTCCTCCCCTATGCTCCCGCTTTTATAAATAATAAAAAGGTGGCTTACTATGAAAAGACTGACTTGGTTCAAAACGCGTTTTTCTTTTCGGTCGCCGGAGGGGTTTGCGTTTGCAGAGAACTCCGACATCAAAAGCATTGTCCGCACTTGGCGGGTATTTCAACCGCACTTTGAATAATCATCAAACACTATAGCACATTTTTTCACACACTAAAATCACTTTTTTCTTTGAAAGGAGAAAACATCATGGCTGAAAAAGTAACCTACACATTCACAAACGACATCGAGGAAGTTGCAGTATGCTCTCTTGGTGCAAAAATCGTGGTTGAAACTTACGACGGCGAGGGTATCACTGCCGAGTACGACAACCCCGAAGACAAGCCCGAACTTCAGGCAGTTCTCACCGGAAAGAAGCTCACCATCAAGGAAACTCCCACTCTGAAAATCTTTGCTCCCAAGCCTACCGAGGGTTATCAGATTACAATGAAGCTCCCTCATAAGCTGTTCAAGACGCTGGAAGTCAACACCGCAAGCGGCGGCGTGGAAATTACCGACACCGAGGTTTCAGCAGAAGTATTCAAGCTTCATACCGCATCGGGAAATGTTAATGTCAATGCGTATTTCGGCGAGGTGAAAGTGAAGTCCGCTTCGGGAAATGTCACCATCACCAATCCCTCGGACGGCATTGCAAAGTCGCTGAAAATTGCGGCGGCTTCGGGAAATATCACCGCTGAATACAAGGCGGAGAAGTACTCAATTTCTTCTGTTTCCGGAAAGACCGAGTACAAGGGTGCAGTCGGCGAGGGCGAAATCAACGTCACCTCGGGCAATATCACCGTTGATTACGCCGAGTGGAACAGCGACCTTAAGATTAAGGCGGTAAGCGGAAATGTGAATATCAACCTCCCTGCAAACAGCGGCGTGTTCGTGATATTCGACGCGGTTTCCGGAACGGTACGCACCGACCTTGGCGGCGAGAAGGGCAAGTTCATTCATCTCGGCAAGGGTACGAATGGCGAGTTCGGAGGCGAGAACAAGCACTCCGCAGAAATTAATCTGGTAAGCGGAACCGTTGTATTGGCACAGCAGTAAGTGATGAGCGGCTAGTTCCCTCAAAAGAATAGAAAAAGACGCACACCTCAAACAGGTGTGCGTCATTCTTTTATAAAGGTCATAATAGATGGTGAGAAAGGTACAGATACGAGGAAACGGTGCCACGGCTAGGCTTTGTTTTGGTTGCCTTCGGTAGGGTGGCATCCGTGCCGCCCCTTTTGGGGCAACCTGCAAACATCGTGTTTGCACTGCCGTGGCGCCGTTGACGAAGTAGATGTGCCTTTCTCGCCGGCTATTTTAATATTCTGCGGGAACTTCGTCCGTTTCGTCCAAATCCATTTGAATATCGTGGGGGTGGTCGGGCTTATTCTCGCCGCGGTAGAGCAGTTTCAGGAGAATAGGTGCCGCTACCGAGCTGCACAGAATAAGGAGAATTACCGAGGTGAAGTACTGCGGTTCGACCAGACCTACCGCAAGTCCCTTTTGGGCAACGATGAGAGCGACCTCGCCGCGTGTCATCATTCCAACACCGATTTTGAGGGAATCCTTTGTGCTGAACTTCCACAGCTTAGCGACCAATCCGCAGCCGATTACCTTTGCAATCAATGCCACAACAACGAATGCCAGCGAGAATAGCAGCAGCTGAACGGAGAATCCGTCAAAGTTGGTTTTCAGTCCGATTGACGCGAAGAACACAGGCCCGAACAGCATATAACTCGATATATCCATCTTGCCCGCAATATACTCTGCGTCACGCAGGTTGCACAGGATAATTCCCGCAACGTAAGCACCTGTAATATCGGCGATTCCGAAGAAATGCTCCGCAGCGTATGCCATGAAGAAGCACAGAGCAAGACCGAAAATCGGGATTCTGCGGTGATGGAACGAACGCTTGTCTAAGAACTTGAACAGCCAGTAAATCAAAAATCCTATTACGATACTGAATACGATAAACAGCACTGTCTTGATAATAACGTCAACGGGCTTTGCCTCGGCGGACTTGAAGCCGATAACGAACGTGAGGACGATAATTCCGATAACATCATCAATTATCGCTGATGAAACAATTATCGTGCCCACCTTACCTTTCAGGTGGCCGAGTTCCCGAAGCGTCTGGACGGTGATGCTGACGGAAGTCGCCGTCATAATCGTTCCGATAAATACGCCCTTGAAGAACTCCTCCGAGCCAATTGGTGCAAACCCGAAGAATGCACCATACAACGCCCAGCCCATAACCAACGGCACAAATACTCCCGCACAAGCGATGGTAACCGCCACAGGGCCTGTCTTGATAAGTTCCTTGAGGTTGGTTTCCAGTCCCGCCGAGAACATCAGCAGCACTACGCCGATTTCCGCAAGTACGGAGATAAAGTCACTCAACTGAACAAGACCCAGAAGTGACGGACCTATAAGCAATCCCGCTGCAATCTGTCCCACAACCTGAGGGGCTTTGAGCTTTTTAGCACCAAGTCCCAGCAGTTTTGCAGAT
>JBJESA010000022.1:0-4778 GCA_051882535.1 Oscillospiraceae bacterium | reverse complement strand
AAGATATTTTCGGTGACAAGCCGAACTCGCGGAAAACTCTTTATCACTCGACAGGCAGTATCCCGCTGGCAAAATATTCCGTGAACCAAAAATGAGCCTTGATATTTGTTCCTTATGTTATAAACCAGGGTTTTGGAGGTGCAAATCTATTGACAAAAAATTCTTTTTATGTTATAATGATGACGAAATGCGTTGTATTTTATAAAATGAAACGTTAAAATCAAGGAGTAAAATATATGGAGCTTATTGATAAATCGAATTCGAAGATTCTGGAAGAATATGAACAGTTTGTAAGCGAAAGTACATACGGCTATTTTTCTCAGTCGCTTAAATGGTGCAATCTGAAGAATAACTGGGGCTGGGACGCGGTTATTTCTCGTGGGGCGGACGGCAAAATCAGAGGTACTTGCTTGGTGCTGATAAAAAAAGTGCCTGTTGTCGGAATGAGTATCCTTTATGCCCCTCGTGGACCTGTCTGTGATATAACCGATAAGGAAGTACTGAACGACCTTATGGACGGAATAAAGGAGTTGGCGATTAAATATAAATCAATCGAGTTTATTTGCGATCCGTGCATTGAGGAAAGCGATGAAGCCAGCCGCAAGATTCTTGAGGAATTTGGTTTTTCTCATGAGCGTTTTGCTAAGGATTATGAGACGATTCAGACCAGAAACAACTATATGCTCCGCAACATCAAGGGAAAAACACTTGATGAGATTATGCTGAATTTTAAACCCGATTGGCGAAATAGAATAAGAAAGGCTCCCAAAAAGGGAGTTTATTGCGAATTTCACGGTGCAGAGGCACTTGACGACTTCTATCCCATAATGATGGAAACCGGTGAGCGTGATGGTTTTAGGGTTCGTCAGAAAGAATATTTTGAGAGAATGCTCAATAGTTTGGGAGAGGATATGTGCCGTCTTGTAATGTGCTATGTTGACGAGGACGGGAAGAAAATTCCTCTTTCCGGAGCAATTGCAGTTCAGTATGCGGGTAAGACTGCGTATGTATACGGAGCGTCTGCAAATCATCACCGTAATTTGTATCCCAACTATCTTATGCAGTGGGAAATGATTCAGTGGGCTGTAAAAGGAAACTGCAGCATATATGATTTTCAGGGAATTCCGAATTACACAGATGAGAATTCAAAAGAATACGGCGTCTATCGTTTCAAAAAGGGCTTCAACGGCGAGGTAGTAACATTTGAAGGAGAGTTTACTTACGTTTATAAGCCTTTGATGAAAAAAGCGGTTGCTCTTGCTCAAGGTGTGTTCAGAAAAATGAATTCAATCCGGAGGGCTTTGAAAAAAAAGAAAAATTTATCTTCAGCGGATAATAGTGGCGAATAAACATCAAGTTTGTTTGATAATTTGATTAAGGTAATTCATTATATTGGCAGGGCTTTGGGAACAAAGCCCTGTATTATTTGTGGCAACAGATAGTTGCTTGCATTCTTGGGACGATTATGTTATACTATAGGTGAGGTGATAAATATGGAAACTAAGGAAGTAATTTTAAAACTCAGAACGCAGAAAGGCTTATCTCAAGACGAGCTCGCGGAAAAACTCTTTGTCACTCGGCAGGCAGTGTCCCGCTGGGAAAACGGAGATACCATTCCAAACACGGAAACGCTGAAACAGCTCTCCACATTGTTTGACGTTTCGATAAACACGTTACTCGGCTCTCCCAGAAAGTTGATTTGCCAGTGCTGCGGAATGCCGCTCGATGATTCTACCATCAGCAGAGAGCCCGACGGCTCATTTAACGAGGAATATTGCAAATGGTGCTACACCGATGGACAATTCGTCTACACCAGTCTTGAGCAGCTTGTAGACTTTCTCGCAGAACATATGTCCAACGAGAATTTTTCGCCTGAACAGGCGAGAGCCTATTTCACTGCAGAACTTCCCAAGCTCAACCATTGGAAAAATGCAGTGAACTGATTTGGGAAACTCTTGTGGTAAAACGGACAGGACTTTATAATGAACAGCGGCGGGCTTTCCTGCCGCTGTTTTTCGTGTGCAGTAATCGGATTGTTTGTTAAAAGATAACCGATAAAGCGTTATGGAGAATAATTCCAATTTAAGATATTAATGTTTTCCATGTCGTTGATATTTCAAAAAATATATGTTATAATTAAAGTGTTGTAATGAATTTCTGCTTGTATAACGAAGCAGAATACTTATACGAAACAGAGGTTAGCGTATGAACTATGTCCTCCCCATATACTGCGGGTGGGAGCTTCAGGCAGACCTTTGGAAAATTGGCTCACGTTCCCCTTATCACAATGTGGCAAAATAAAAACGAGGAGAGTAAAAATGAACCAAAAAGAATTTAAGCCGTATATCCCGGCAGACAGGGTAACTCCGGAAATTACTGTCACCTCAATAATTACCGGTATAATTCTGGCGATTGTATTCGGTGCGGCAAACGCCTACCTCGGACTTCGCGTAGGTATGACAGTATCCGCATCTATACCCGCAGCGGTTATTTCGCTGTCGGTGCTTCGTGTCATTCTAAAAAGGAATTCCATTCTTGAAAGCAATATGGTGCAGACCATAGGCTCGGCAGGCGAGTCGGTGGCCGCGGGTGCAATCTTCACCTTACCCGCTCTTTTCCTTTGGGCTAAAGATGGTGTAACCGAAAGTCCCAGCATTATTGCAATCACACTTATTTCGGTATGCGGCGGATTGCTTGGCGTTTTGTTTATGATTCCGCTGAGAAACGCACTAATCGTCAAGGAACACGGCGTGCTGCCGTATCCCGAGGGTACCGCTTGTGCGGAAGTCCTTCTTGCAGGCGAGAATGGTGGCGATTCCGCGAAGAGCGTATTTCTTGGCATGGGTTTCGCGGCTGTTGTGAAGTTCATCATTGATGGATTGAAAGCGGCGGCGGGAGTTATTACAATTCCGTTCAAAGCACTTAAAACCGAGTTTTCCGCAGAATCCTACCCCGCTTTGCTCGGTGTCGGATATATCTGCGGGTCTAAGATTTCTTCGTATATGTTCTCGGGTGGATTACTCGGCTGGTTTGTGCTTATTCCCGCAATTGTAATCTTCGGTGCAAATACGGTGCTTTACCCCGGGACAACCACTATTGCCGAGATTTACGCAGAAAAGGGTGCTTCTGCTATCTGGAGCAACTACATACGCTATATCGGTGCGGGTGCAGTTGCTGCGGGCGGTATTATGAGCCTTATCAAACTCATTCCGCTGATTGCCGGAACATTCGGCGACTCAATCAAGGGTTTGAAGTCGGGTGCTCCCAAATCCACACTCAGAACCGAGCAGAATTTGAGTTTCAAGTTCACACTCGCGGCGATTGTCGTGCTGACTCTTGTGCTTTGGCTTATTCCGCAGGTGCCTGTGACATTGCTGGGTGCTGTTTTGATTGTTGTGTTCGGATTCTTCTTTGCGACGGTTTCGTCGAGAATGGTCGGACTTGTCGGTAGCAGCAACAACCCTGTTTCGGGTATGGCTATCGCAACCCTGCTTATTCTCACAGTTTTGCTTAAGGTGACCGGCACAACCGGTGCAGAGGGTATGATTACCGCAATTTCCATCTGTTCCGTTATCTGTATTATCGCTGCTATTGCAGGCGATACCTCCCAAGACCTTAAAACCGGCTTTTTGCTGGGTGCAACTCCCAAGAAACAGCAGATTGGCGAACTTATCGGTGCAGGCATATCCGCACTCACTATCGGCGGCGTGTTTATTCTGCTTGATTCCGCATGGGGATTCGGCACTACCGAGCTTTCGGCTCCACAGGCTACACTTATGAAGATGATTACCGAGGGCGTTATGGACGGAAATCTCCCTTGGGGACTTGTTGGAATCGGCGTCTGCATTGCGATTATTTTCGAGGTGCTGCGTATTCCCGTGCTCCCCGTGGCGATTGGTCTTTATCTCCCGCTGGAACTTTCGGCTACTATTATGATTGGCGGCGTTATTCGTTTCTTTGCAGATAGGGGAAAGTCCGAAGCAGAGAAAAAGGACGAGTCCAATTCGGGTATCCTCTTCTCCTCCGGAATGATTGCAGGCGAGGGACTTGTGGGTATTTTGCTTGCAATATTCGCAGTAACCGGCATTGACAAGGTGATAAACATTTCCGGGTATGTAAATACCGGCGTTATCGGTGCGGTTGTTCTGCTTGCGGTGCTTTGTGCGGTACTGATTAAGTGTTCGGGAGTCCGCTTTGCGTTTGGACGGAGGAAAGATGGCAGGGAAAAAAAGTAAAGTAAATTATCTTGACCTTATACCAAAGCACAGCGACAGAATTTCCTACGAGAAATCCGATGGTGGACAAGTCACGATATTAATTGAGAACAAGGGCGTTTTCAATACAATTATGCAAAAAATCGTCAAAAAGCCCCGCATTACAAGAGTAGACCTTGAGGGACAAGGAAATTTCGTGTGGCTGTGTATTGACGGGCAAAACACGGTGTTCGACATTGCCAACGCCCTCAAAGAACGCTTCGGCGAAGACGCAGAGCCTGTCTACGACCGCCTTCTCACATATATGCATATGCTGGAGAGATGCGGTTTTGTAGAGATGATAAATAAGTAAGTATCAATATAGTTTATCTCCCCATTCCGTGCTGTATGGAATGGGGAGATTTGTGTTGACAGTTTTTCAAGCCGATTAAATTGCGAACCATTGGCTTTCAAAACTCTTGACACACCTGATATTATATGGTAAAATAGATGTAATAACTAAATATTGGTCATCTTATTCCGAATACAACAGAGAGGACGCCCGAAGATGAAAAAAATATTCAC
>JBJESA010000021.1:0-4781 GCA_051882535.1 Oscillospiraceae bacterium | reverse complement strand
TGAGTATTTTTACACGAGTTGTAGCCTTTGCTGACTACGATAACAAGAAGATAGCTTGGGGACTCGGTTCATCGGTTGATGAATACAATCGCCCCACGGACGCCGTAGCCGCTCAGGAGAAGTACAGCGACCTTCAAGGGCTGTTTGTCGGCAGTGCAGAACACAAAAACCTCTGGCTCACGTTTGACGAGGGCTACGAGAACGGATGCACCGCACAAATCCTTGATACGCTCAAAGAGAAAGGCACTCATGCAGTCTTCTTCGTGACTTATGATTATGTTGAAAAGAACCCCGACCTCGTACGCCGTATGATTAACGAAGGTCATACAGTCGGAAACCACACCTATTCCCACCCCTCGCTTGCCGAGTGTTCACCCGAAAAACTCCGCGAGGAACTCGTAAAACTCCATGATTACGTTAAACAGCAATTCGGCTATGATATGTATGTCATGCGTCCACCAATGGGCGAATTCTCAGAACAGGTGTTAAGCACAGCAAAAGAACTGGGCTATACCACTGTTCTCTGGAGTTTTGCATATCAGGATTGGATAACCAACAAACAGCCCAATCCCGATATTGCGTTCGAGAAGATAACCTCCAAAACCCACAACGGAGCCGTATATCTGCTTCACGCAGTTTCCACGACAAATGCCGCTATCCTCGGCGATGTCCTCGACTATTGGAAAAACAACGGCTATGTGGTAACGCCTATGTGATTATCCGTCAATGCCCTCACGGATTTCCGTAAAAACTTCCGCTGTCCTTGCCGATGGTCTTTCAAAGTATTGCGAGGTCACAAAGCACACCTCTGCCCCGCTGTCAATCATAGCCTTTATAGCCGCATTTCCCTTAAGTGCCGCGGTTGACAGAGTATTGTCCGCAATGATATACGCCGGAGTATCACCGGTATAACTCTCACCCGAGATAAATCCGCTGCCCATATATGCGTTGCTGCCCGCAAGCCCAAGCACCGCACTTTCGATGGTATCCTCACCCGCTATCGTCAACTTCTCGGTAACGTATACGAAAGTTCCAAGTTCGATGCCCTCCGCTGCCTTTTCAAGTGCTTTTCGGGCATTGGTGCCAATTTCGTCAGACTTTCTGCCACCCTTTTCGCCGACAGTTTCTTTCCCATAGAAAGCAGCAGCAATCTCGCTGTACATCTCGGCGTACCCCTGTACGGTAGCAGCGTTAGGGATATCCAGTACGGCTATTTTCGCCTGCTGCAGGAGATAGGTTTCACGCTCCGAGAGCGGCGAAATGGTAAACACCGCGTCAGGCATAAGCCGTATAATTTCATCAAGATTGGGATTCTCGGAACTACCCATTTTGGGTGCGGATATGCTATCGGGGTAGTCGCAGTAATCGCTCACACCGACAAGCCTGTCCGCAAAGCCAAGTTCACAGATAATCTCCGTTGCCGCGGGTGAAAGGCTCACCGCACGTTCTACTGCCTTTGTGAGTTTCACCCCACACGATTCCGCAGGGAAAGCAGCAATCTCCGTCGTCTTTGAAACATCAGAACCCAGTATTTCCGAGGGGATACTATCATTGTTCTTGTCGCAACCCGACAGCATTGCACAGCTCATCACGGCAGCCATTAATATTGCAGAGAATTTCTTCATATCAATACTCCAGATTAAGCGAAATTCTTCCGTCCAGCCAATCTACAAACTGCCGTGCAATTCTCGGAGAACGTCCGCCGCGTCTTAATGCGAACTTCTCCGCAGACGCAAACAGTTCTTCATCGCCAAGAGTAATTCCCTCGTCATCGGCAAGCGAACGCACAATATCAAGAAACACCTTCTTGTCGGGTTTTGTAAACGTGATAAACAAGCCGAATCTGTCAGACAGCGACATACTCTCGTCAATTGCGTCCGCACCCGATATCTCACGGTCTGCGGCAGTTTCACGAATAATCTTGCGGCGGTTGGTAGTCGCGTAAATCAGGATATTCTCGGGCTTTCTTGAAAGTGAGCCGTCCAGAACTGCTTTAAGAATACCGAATCTATCGTCATCTTCCGAGAACGACAAGTCGTCAATCGTCAGAATAAAGTGCAGCGGGATATCCTTCAGCATACGGAACAACTGCGGAATAAGTGCAATGCTGCTCTTAGGGACTTCCACCATACGAAGTTCGTCAAACTCATTGAGAATAGCCTTGACTGTTGCGGACTTACCCGTTCCTCTGTCACCGTAAAGGAGGACATTCTGTGCAGGCTTGCCGTTGAGGAAGCATATCGTATTTTCAACAACCTGATTTCTCTGCACCTCATATCGTTTGAATTCGGAAAGTCTGGTCTTGTCCGTTTCCTCAATCGGGTGAAGTTCTCCATCAAAGGAGAACGCCTTGTATTTCGCAAAGATACCGCAGCCATGTTCGCGTACATAGTCAAGGAAGTAGTTAACATCATAATTGAACTCGCCCTGCTCATAATACGGCATCTCAACTATATTGCAGAAACCATCATCGGCATCGCTTAGCTGCTTTTTCAAACTCTTCGGTGATAATTCCACCAGTTCTCTGATAAGGCTCAAATCGTACTCAATTGCCTTGATACGTGCATCGGTGGGATTCTTCGCACACTCCGCCACAAGGGGACTATCCGAATACACCAAAGTATCGTGAAGATACTCGGCAAGAGTCTTCCCGCTTACAAGCAGTTTGTTAACAATCTCACCATATTTTTCCGCATTTTCGTCAATCTCCGAAAAATCGGAAATAATTTCGTCGTTCTTTACATTAAACGCACAGAACATTTTCAACTTTCTGAAATTCATCTTTCGTTCACCTCATAAATTATGTCTATCAAATGCTCTAAATCAGCAAGAGCATTCATTTGCGAAAATTCGTTGCGGAGTCTTGCCGCACCGTTAAGTCCCTTGACATACCACGCACATTGTCGGCGTGCCTCTTTCATTCCGGTAATCTCGCCTTTGTTTTGAACAAGCAGAGTGATATGTCGCCGCATAATGTCGATTTTCTCATTGAGAGTAGGTTCGGGACGAGGTTCTTTGCCCTCATAGTAGTCCTTTATCTGCCCGAAAAGCCACGGTCTGCCGTAACTTCCTCGTCCAATCATCACCAAGTCGCAGCCTGTGTACTCGTACATTCGAACACAGTCCTCAACCGAACGAACATCACCGTTTCCGATAACGGGAATATCCACCGCCTGCTTTACCGCACGTATGATATCCCAATCAGCCTCGCCCGCATAAAGCTGTGAACGCGTTCTTCCGTGGACAGCAACCGCAGCAGCTCCGCTTTTCTCGGCGATTTTCGCGATTTCCACCGCATTTACCGAATCCTCGTCCCAGCCGCTTCGAATCTTTACAGTAACGGGGATTTTCGTAGCCGAAGCCGCCGCTTTTACCACCTCTCCGAACAGTTCGGGAGTTTTCATCAAAGCACTTCCCGCACCGCCATTTACAATTTTCGGCATCGGGCAACCCGAATTAATGTCGATAATATCGGGATTATACTGCTCGGTAATCTTGACCGCCTGCTCCATAAACTCAGGTTCTGCCCCAAACAGCTGCACCGCCATCGGCCGCTCGAACTCGGAAACCGAAAGCAGCTCGGCGGTCTTTTTGTCAGAATAGCACAACCCCTTGCAGGAAGCCATTTCTCCCACCACATAAGCCGCTCCGAATTCCTTTGCCATCGTCCGATACGCAAAGTCCGCAACACTTGCCATGGGAGCTAATGCGGCGGTTTTCGCAATTTTCACGCCGCCTATATTAATGTACTCCAATTTTTTACTCCTCTGCCAGTTCTTCTATAATAGCACGAAGTTCTTCAACCCCCTCGCCTGTTTCTGCTGAGAACTGCACAACGGTAATATCCTCAAAACACGGCAGTTCCGTCTTGAGACTCTCCAGTCTTTCTGCCCGCTGATTCTTCGAGAGCTTGTCCGCTTTCGTCAGCACTACGACAAACGGAAATTCTCCGTCAATCAGGTAGTTTACCATCATCAAGTCGTCCTTTGTAGGCGGGTGACGAAAGTCTATCAACTGAAATACGAGAGCTAAATCTCTGTCTGCCGCCAGATAGCCACCAATCAGTTTATTCCAGCGTTCTTTCTCGCTCTTTCCCACCTTGGCGTAGCCGTATCCCGGCAAATCAACGAAATACAGATTCTCCAACTCGTAAAAGTTGATAGTTGCAGTCTTTCCCGGTACAGCAGATACTCTTGCCAGATTCTTCCTGTTAAATAGCTTATTGATAAGCGATGATTTTCCTACATTGGAACGTCCCGAAAAAGCGATTTCCGTTCTCTCGGCAGGAGGAATCTGCTCAAATTTTCCGTATGATATAAAGAACTTTGCGTTATTGTAATTCAAAAAAGCACCCCTTTCAAAGAATCCGCTCGCCGACTTCATAAAACACGAATAGACGGAGTATTCGCTCCGCCTTTCGTTATTTACGCATTAAGAACCGGTTTCTTTCTCTGCACATTACGTGCAACCGTCTTGTCATCAAGAGCTGCATTTGTTTCGCCCTCTGTCTTGCAGTTCGGCATAATCAGTGCAGTTTCAAGTACTGTCGATATATCCTCCGCAGGAACAAAGTGAAGATTTGCTTTCACCTTATCGTCAATCTCTTCCAAATCCGGCTCATTGTCCTTAGGAATACAAACCGTCTTGATACCCGCACGGTAAGCAGCCATCGTCTTCTCCTTAAGCCCGCCGATAGGCAGAACCTTTCCAAGGAGCGTGATTTCGCCCGTCATAGCAACATCGCGGCGAACAGGCGTTCCCGACAAGGCGGAAACAAGTGC
>JBJESA010000020.1:0-4789 GCA_051882535.1 Oscillospiraceae bacterium | reverse complement strand
CCGGACGAGCTTTGAAAACGGCAATATCAATGCTGTAATGGACGGCGATATTGACGGATTCATCAACGCATATCTTAAGGCAAAGAGCCTTGGAGAAATCTGAAATCAATGACTAAAAATGATATTGTAACGCTTGAAATCACCGCTCTCACTTCCGAGGGCAGTGGCGTTGCCCGCCTTGACGGAATGGTGGTATTTATCCCCTTCACAGCGGTGGGCGATGTTGTTGAGGCACGGATTCTAAAGTGCCTTAAATCCTATTGCTATGCGAAAATCGAGCGTATTATCACTCCCTCCGCCGACAGGGTGGAGAATACTTGTCCCGCTTTCGGAAAATGCGGCGGCTGCACGTTCCGTCACATCAGCTATGAAGCGGAACTGCGTGCAAAGGACGAGATTGTACGCAGTGCGTTTATGCGTATCGGCGGACTTTCGCCCGAATTTCTGCCCATTGCCGGCAGCGAAGCGACAGAGCGTTACCGCAACAAACTCCAGATGCCGCTTGCAAAGCAACCTGACGGGACGCTTGCGTGCGGCTTCTTCTCCGATCGGAGCCACCGCGTAATCCCGATTGAGGATTGCCTGCTCCAGCCGGAGATTTTTTCGGAGATTACACATTTCGTTATCGAACGTGCCAAGGACTTGAAAATCTCCGTTTACAACGAGGAGAAGCACGAGGGCGTACTTCGCCACATCTTCCTGAGAAAGGGACATCAGAGCGGAGAAATCTGCGTTGTGCTTGTGGCGAGAAGAAAGGTTCCCGAGTTCAGCCGACTGTCGCGGGATTTGTGCGAAAAATTCCCCGAAATCACGGGCGTTGTGCTGAATATTAACGCGGATAAAACAAACGTAATTCTTGGCGAACGCGAGGTAACGCTCTGCGGACGTGCGGAAATTTCCGACACCATGTGCGGAGTTCCTGTGGAAATCTCACCGAAGTCGTTCTATCAAGTCAACACTCCCGCAGCCGAGAATTTGTACCGCCAAGCGGCAGAGTTCGCTCAACCGAGCGGAAAACTTTTGCTCGACCTGTACTGTGGCACGGGAACAATCGGGCTTTCGATGTCAAAGACCGCTCAGAAGATAATTGGTGCAGAAATCGTCCCCGAAGCCGTTGAAAACGCGAAGAAAAACGCCGCCCGCTGCGGTATCACCAATGCGGAATTCATCTGTGCAGACGCGGGACAAGCTGCCAAGCAGCTCCAAGAACGCGGTTTGAAGCCCGATGTAATTCTCCTTGACCCGCCCCGCAAGGGCTGCGGCGAGGAGGCACTCACCGCCTGCGTATCAATGCACCCCGAACGCATTGTGATGATATCCTGCAACCCCGCAACCGCCGCCAAAGACTGTCGTTTCTTGTCCGAGAACGGCTACGAGGTTCAGACTGTCCGTGCATTCGACCTGTTTCCACGCACCAAGCACACCGAATGTGTCTGCCTGCTGACAAAGCGATAATCGCAGTAAAAGAGAGGTACTATGTCAAACGATAATTCCACCAAAAGCAATATCCGCAAGGTCATAACGATTGCGGTTTTCGTGCTGCTTTTAATAGGTGCAGTATACTTCTACTTCAGTGCACCCGACAAAACCGACAATTCAAGCACTTCTGACAGCATTTCATCTGTAACAAGCACTGTCGAAAATACGGAAAACTCCACTGCTTCCGAAACGCAGTCCATACAGTCTACACAGTCCACGCAGTCTGCGGAAGAGCAATCTTCACAAGTTTCCGAGCAGTCCAAGCCCCAATCCACACAGTCCGAACCGCAGACTGTTTCTCTGAGATTCCGCAACAAGTCCCTGCTCAACCAGCACTATCAAAAGCACGGCATTGATATGGGCTTTGCCTCTGCCGAGGAATACGAAAAAGCCGCAGCCGCTGTTCCCACCAACCCCGCCGCTCTCCACAAGACGGAAAAAGAGGACGGCGATGACGTTTACTACATCGAGTCCACCAACGAATTCGTTGTGGTATCCACCGACGGCTATATCAGAACATACTTTCTCCCCGACGCGGGACGCAATTATTTTGATAGGCAATAAAACCCCTTGACAAAACGGCATTTTTGGTGTATAATATATCAGTGGAAATCTTCGGGTTTCCCTTTTTCGGGGTGTGGCGCAGTTGGAAGCGCGCGACTTTTGGGAAGTTGAGGCCGCAGGTTCGAACCCTGTCACTCCGACTAGCTTACCGCTGAACCCTTTTCACAGATGGGTTCAGCGGATTTTTATTTCTCGCTCGGTAGCGAGAAATCTTTTCAGTGAACATATCACAGTTAAACAAATAACGGCTCTGCATTAAGCCTGCAGAGCCGTTTCCCTATCCTATTCTCAAGTGCGGAATTTGGACACTTCGCCGTGAAGCACCTCCGCCTGGTCTTTCAGGTACGCACTGGAGGACGCACTCTCCTCCGCTGCCGCCGTATTGGACTGAATTGTCGCCGTGATGTTGTTAAGTCCCGCGTTTATCTCACTGATTGCGTTCGCCTGCTCGGAAGAAGCCACCGCGATATTGTCCATCAGCTTTGCAAACTCGCCCACCGACTTGTCGATAAGCTCAAACGAAGCCTTGGTATCAGCCGCGACCTCCGCACCGTGATTTACTGCGTCACAGCTCTCCTGTACCAGCTGAATTGTGCTCTGTGCCGCCTCGGAAGAACGCTGTGCCAGCGTCCGCACCTCGTCTGCGACAACCGAGAAGCCCTTGCCCATCTCCCCCGCTCTTGCCGCTTCAATCGCCGCATTGAGTGCGAGAATATTCGTCTGGAACGCTATATCCTCAATTATGCCGACTATCTTTTGGATTTCGTCCGACTTCACGCGGATTTCCTCCATCGAAGAATTCATCTCGTCAATCGTCCTGCCGCCGTTGCCGATATTCTGCACAACGCCGTCCATAAGCTGACCGGCTTTCTTGGTGTCGGCGTTGTTGCGTTCAACGCTGTCCTGAATTTCAACGGTCATGGAGTTTATTTCCTCAATAGCCGCCGCCTCGCTTGACGCATTGTCCGCAAGCGTCTTGGACTCCGCAAGCAGCGTATCGGAGCCTTCGAGCACCTTTGTGCCTACGCTGTTGATGCTCTCCATCGTCCCCGCCAACTGCTCCTTGATGTTCTCAAGAGAATTCTTAATTCCCGCAAATTCTCCCACATACTGCACATCGCTTGAAACCGCGAGATTTCCCGCACTTATCTCGGACAGCACATAGTCAATATCCTTTATGTACAGCGAAAGGGACGAAATTGTCTTCTCCAGCGACTCCTCCAGCACCTGCGTTTCATCACCGCAGTTGAATCTCTCGCTTTCGGAAGAAAGATCGCCCTCGGAGAGCTTGACTATCCTCTGCGTTGTGCTTCTCAAAGGTCGAAGAATCGAATTCGACACATTGATTGAAACCAGTATAGACGCTGCGAAACAGCCCAAAAATATCGCCACAACAATCAGCGATGTCTTGAAAAAAGGCATCAGTGCGTCAACGTGGTCGCAGGCATACACCGCGAAAAGCTCGCCGTTATCAAGAGGAGAAATGCTCACCGTTGCCTTATGTCCGCCGAAAAGGTTGGTCTTTGCAGACAGATAGGTCTTTTCCTCGTCAAAAGCCTCTACAACGGCAGTAAGCCCGTAATTTTCCGCTATATTGCCGCTCTCCAGTGCGTTATCACAATCAGCCGTAACAATAATATCGCCGTTTTTATTCACAAGAAAGAACGCTTCTTTTTCCAAGTCAATCATTCCCGTGAAATAAGTGCCTATGTAGTCGTACTCCAGCTCGCCGAGCATTACTTCCCCGCCCTTTTTCATTGCCGAGAGTGTAACAATCTCGCCGTCGGGGTTTTCTACAGGGGGGAGGAATGTGAACTCGCCGTCTGCAAGGCTTGAAATAATAGCGTCGCCGCTGCCGAGTGAATAAACGCCGTCAGAAGCAAGGCTCACGCGGTCGAACACCTGATCTCCGTCCTCGCTCACCGTAGTTGCCGCAAGCGACTCGGAGAGGTAGTCGTATTCATCGTTAACGGAGTATGCACAGTTCCCCGAAATATAGCCGCTCATTTTCTTCAGATTGGTCTGTGCCATATTATAAGCTCCCAAAGAAGCCACCGACGCCAGAACATACCCTGTTCCAAATACGCCGATAACGCACATTCGCATAAGTCTTCCTTTGAGTGTTGTTTTCATATTTTCATCCTTTCGCAAAATATTATTGGTATTATTATAAACCATTTTTTGGGAAAGTTCAAGACATTTTTAAATTTTTTCACAATTTGTTAAAAAATATTTCTAAAAGGAATAATTTTCAAAGATTTCACTTATTGCTATTGACCAAACAGGAAAAATATAGTATAATAGTAGTAAGACTGTTTTTACGCCATAGAATTACGCCATCGAATTAACAGACTTTTAAAAACCAAGAAAGGAGCGTAATGCGATTTTTCGCGTTACAACCAAAATTCAATGACGCAGAACGTTATCTGTATTCTGATAACTATTATCCTGTACCTTGTGATGATGGTAGTTGTCGGATTGAAATTCTCCAAGAAGAACAAGGACGTCAATGACTTCTACCTCGGCGGCAGAAAGCTCGGCCCTATCGTAACCGCCATGAGTGCGGAAGCGTCCGATATGAGCAGCTACCTGCTTATGGGACTTCCGGGACTTGCCTACCTCACAGGTCTTGCCGATGTCGGCTGGACAGTAATCGGTCTGGCGGTGGGTACATACCTCAACTGGCTGCTTGTGGCAAAGCGGCTTCGTATCTACTCCCACAAGATAGGTGCAATCACTATCCCCG
>JBJESA010000019.1:0-4794 GCA_051882535.1 Oscillospiraceae bacterium | reverse complement strand
TTATAGGGACGGTCTGAAAAAGGAATTCCCATTTCCGCTGCTTTCTGCCTTGTCTGTTCGAGGTTGGTGAGGTTATCGTCAACACGTTTTGTTACTTCGGAGATTATGCTTGCTCTGAACTCGCTGTTCTGCTGAAATTCGTTATATAACGCCACCTTTTCGACATCCGAATAAAATGCGTTTACTTCTTCATTTGCTTCATAATCTGACACAATCTGCGTAAAATAGTCGTTTATCGCTTTTTCTGCTTCGAGCACAAACTCTTGATTGTCGGAGTTTTCGTGCACGTATCTAACCGTGTCGTTTTCATAAAGTGCACTGCTTGCAAGACTGATAAGCGTGGAAACATCACGTTTATTCTTGGTTTCGGCAGCCGTTGTGCTATATGTAGCACTTGGCGAGTGGTCAAGAGTAATCTGTTCGGAATTCCCTTGGCTGTCCTCCATAATTTTTTCTTCAGACCCCTTGACAATATTGCGACTTTGGTGTATAATGATATTAGGGTCAAGGTTATTAACGCCCTGCGGCAATTGGAGCTGCAGCACACGGAATAACTCTTGGCTTTTATTTTTGTCCCAATATATCATTGAACCGCTTGAAGCGGCTTTTTCAATATACTTCTCAAAGCTCCTATCTTTTCCATAGATGCTGGTAATAAAATTCGCTTCTAACTGTTTAAGTTCATAAGTACCGTGTCCATTAGGTTTAACGGTTATAATAAGGGGAGCTTTGTCATTATCCAACGCATCAAGCACCATCACAATACTATCGTTGTTATTATCTGATATACTATCAAACATCATTGCAGGTGATTGAATTAGCTCGGGAATTTTCTTTATCAAATCTGGGCTTATACCGTGAAAATGAGAATTTGATTTTGTCTTTTCATGTACAGCATAACGAAGATGTTTTTTTGTGTATAGCATTGGGAGTTGGTCACAGCCTGCTTTCACTAATATTTCAGGAGTATCGCATACTTTTAAGTCGTTGTAACGGCTTGCAGTTCCGTTCAGAACCTCGTCCACCTGTTCCGCAAAACTCTTTTCAGAAATAAAATCGGCAGGAGCTTCATTAGCTTCTGCCGTTTCGCTTAATCTCTGTGTACGAGTACCAGCTCCGTCATTACTCTGTGATTCACTTCGAGCTGTTTCATCTTCTCCCACGCTGCTATCTCCTGGAACGTTGTCGGTCTGGGATTCGTCCGAGCGAATTCCTGCTCCAGATTCCAAGCCATCTCCTCGGCTTCCTTGTCTATCCGCCGAGGAATCAGTTCCCATTGTAATCTGCCCTTCAGCCCCATTATCTCGTATGGGTAATTCTCTTCCATAAACGTCTGCCACGTTCTGCCGTAATGACCTATCGGTTTCGCCATCAACTCTTCCTCCTGCGGAGTCAGTCCCAACGTCAGCTGCGGAAGATACACGAATGTTTTCGGGTCGAGTTTGTACGTCCTGCCGTCCTCCTCGATTATCTCGGGGTAATACTTCCCGTCCTCTTTGCAATAGATTTGCTTGATTTCTTCCATTGTCAATACTCCTTTCAAAAATAATTTGATTGATGGATTTCTCCATATTTAATAATGCTGATTTTGCTGTTGTCTGTACCCAACTGCATAACACTTCAAAATCTCTTCGGTTATGCAGCATATCAACTGCGGAGAGGTCGAGCGGAGCTGTATTGAGCTTATACGCACTCTGATATTCACATCGTGCTTTAATAATCTGACGTACCATTGAACGCACAGACTTCAAAAAAGCGGCTTGGTCTTTTCTTGGAATATTCAGCTTGTCGGCAATCTTGCCTATGTTGGCATTCACCGATTCAACAGCGATGTAATTAACGCATTGTGTAAGACTTGCGAATGTTCCATCGTGCTCCTTTGCAAAATTATCCCTGTATTTCTCTGCGACATCTTTGTCTATCTTCCATTGGAAAGGCTCTGCCGTTCCCTCAGTTTGGGATATGTCAAAGCAATATTTTACTTCTCCATCTGACAGAAATCCGATACCCCTTTCTCCTCTTTTGACCTGGTGGTCAAAAATTTTCCAGGTGTTGTAATCAGCTATCATTCGAGCGTTAGGTTTCTCAGCGAATACCATAATTGATTGTTCTGACGGCAACTTGTAAAATCGTCCGGAAAACTCGAGAAAATCTGTCAATGCTGATTTATCGTTGTATAGCCTTTCGGATGCGTCCTCATAAGACTTGCGAATATCATCACGTTGTGCCATTTGTTCCTCCCAATACTATTTTAACACATTAAATCAATAAAGTCAAGGTTTTTTTGAAAAAAGTTAAAAAATTTTTCTCTCCTCGAATAATACTTATCCGAGGAGAGAATTTTTCAATTATCTTGCTTTTTTCGGCTTGCTCTGCTGCTGCGTCTGTTTTTCGTTAGTCAACTTTGTCGATAAATCCTTTTGGATTTTATCAACCGCTTCCTTGTCCAAATTCTTAACAGAGAGCACAGTTGTTTCCGAAACTCGTGCGGAGTAAGTAATGCCTTTCTTATCGAGTTCAGCCATAAGCTTCTCTGCAAAGGTATTGTTCATACCGTACTTTGAGGATATCTGTCCCTTTTCGCCGAGTTCTGACATCTTAACGCCCTTGTATTCCGTTTTCTGGAGCGTTTCATAAGTACCTAAGACTGCATTGTTGATTTTTTCATAGCAATCCTTGGTTACAGAGTGAGCGTACTCATTGTATTCGCCTGTCTGTGTCTGGTATGAGGGCATACTCACAAAATCCTTTTTCACGCCCTCGCTGTTTGTACCGTGACGCACCTTAACACCGGACACCACAATGCAGTCATCAATCACTATCTGCCCGACAGCCTTGGTTTTTTCATCATCTACTTGATGGAGGGTGACTGTGATTTTTGATACAGATTGTTCGGGAGGAGTTGACTTTGCAAGCGGCAGCTTGTCAAGCCCGTTTTCGACGAGTTTTCCATATGATTCCATAACGGTATTGTTCAGCTGTTCCCTCGCTTCTTTCGTAATCGGGAAAACGACATCCTGATAGTCGTTTCCGCTCTTTCTTGACGGCATTGAAACGAACAGACCGTTCTTACCCTCGTAGACCTTAATGCCCTTGAGGACGAACTCGTCATTCAGCGTAACTGTTGCCACCGCCTTCGCGCTGCTCCCCTCCGAGAGCATTACCATAGATGTGCATTCCATTTTCGTGTTAGCCATATTGACCTTCCTTTCTGCCCGTATTGCCGATGGCGCAGCAGTTTTAACTTCCGAAAATAATTCTTTAAGGGTCTTGACATTTTCATCGGAATATGCTATACTGTTATCAAAGCAGATAAGTGTTTCAAACTTGGGCAATTGTCGCCCTATGTTTGTCGAGAAATTCGGAAAACACTTATCTGCTTTTTCTGTATTTATAGCCAGGAGATTGTTGGATTCGATTGCTTTGTCTAAAAACAATTCTAAATTTTTTCTGCCATAAATACTTTCAATTTTGTTTATTTGCCCTTTCAACCCCTGGACATCCAATTTGATTGGAACGACAATATTGTGATGGTTATCATCGGTTATATCTGTAACAACAACTAGCGTTTGCGGTTGATTACCTTTGATAACGCAAATAGGAATTCGTAGAGCTTGAGGCAAACTTTTCATTGTTTTAGCGGTTATATCGTGTGGTTCTGTATGCCGTGCTTTTGTATGACCGCTTATTTTGGACTGAACATTCATACTGTTTGAGAGGACACTTTGGGAGAGCATTAGTGGAATAACACCCGCTCCGACGATACGAAGGCAGTAAGGTGTTGTTCCCACCCTGATTACTTCGCTTGGGGGAAGTCTTGAATTGATAAAATCATCAATCTTCTTTGCAAACAGGTCGTCTTCATTTCTGTTGCGTTCTATTTTTTTTGAAAAGTCAGCCATTTAGTCCTCCTGTTGTTATGTGATTTCAAACGGATATGGATACCCGCCGTTCACATTTTTGTCGATTTTCCATTGATTATATCCGCTGCCTGATGAATTCAATATCGAAAGAACTCCCTCGACCTTAATACCGTCTTGACCCATTGCAAGACGAGCAGAAGGTTGTCCGTCAAAACCGATTGCTTTTTCAGAGTTGTATGCTTCTGCCATAAATCATTTCCTTTCTGTGTTTACATAGTCCGCTGATATGGGCTATGTTATTGTTGTCGATAAATCAGAATGGATAAATATCGGGTGCTTCTGGGATAGGAGCTACATCATCGGGTGATGTGTCACAATTCGGCAATTCGGGCGGCAAGGGTGCTTGCTGCTTTTTTTCTCCCGTAAAGCAGACGCGGTTGGCGACAATTTCATACCATATTGTGGAACAGCCGTACTTGTTGGTATATGGACGTGTTTGCATTTCGCCTGTCACTAATATCATATTTCCCTTACTAAACCACTTGCAGATAAATTCAGCGGTTGTTCTCCACGCGATAACATTGAAAAAATCAGACTTTCTCTCTTCTCCTTTCGTTTGATACTGTCGCTCTACAGCAATGCTGAAGGAACAAACGCTTGTTCCGTTGGGAGTGACTTTTAATTCGGGGTCTTTTGTAATACGCCCCATCATAGTAACATTATTGTACATAGTGCTTCCTCCTCTCAATCCGTTCCCGTTGGATATGGATACCCGCCGTTCACGTTTTTGTCGATTTTCCATTGATTATATCCGCTGCCTGATGAATTCAATACCGAAAGAACTCCCTCGACCTTAATACCGTCCTGCGGCGCAGATATTACCATACGCACCGCTCTTGAGCGTGGTGCGTCACCGCCTATGGACGGATAT
>JBJESA010000018.1:0-4808 GCA_051882535.1 Oscillospiraceae bacterium | reverse complement strand
CCCGAGGGTTTTATTTCGATTATTTGAAGTTGTATAGCTGAACCTGCTCAAAACCGTCAAGCAGCTCATTCGACATCGAAAACGCCATATCAACGCCTCTTGCAACCGCTTCAATCGCTCTGTCAGCGACTATGCACGGGGCACCAACTCGGTCTGCGATAAGCTCTGCAAGTCCGCCAAGCATTGCTCCGCCGCCTGTGAGAAGAATTCCCGTAGAGAGGATATCTCCTACCAACTCGGGCGGGGTTGTTTCAAGGGTCGCCTTGATGCTGTCAACAATTTCCATCACATTCTCGTAAAGTGCATCGTGAACATCAAAATCTGTGATTTCTATGCTTTCGGGAAGTCCTCTTAGCAGGTGTCTTCCGCGAATCTCCATCTTTTTCTCGCCTGTAGGGTTGTAGACATTTGCGATTTCCATCTTTGCCTTTTCGGCGGTCTTCTCGCCGATGAGAACCTTGTATTTCTGCGAAACGTGACGAATAATCGCCGCATCGAACTTGTTTCCCGCCATCTTTACCGACCGTGACTGCACAATTCCGTTGAAAGAAACGACTGCCACATCTGAAGTGCCGCCGCCGATATCCACAACCATTGTGCCGCACGGCTTGGAAATATCCACACCCGAGCCGATAAGTGCAGCAATCGGCTCCTCGATAAGGTACACCTTACGTGCACCCGCCGAGAGTGCCGCTTCTACGACTGCTCTCCGCTCAACATCGGTGACAGAACTCGGAACACACATTACCACACGCGGCTTTACCATAAAACCGCCACTTACAATGTGTATAAACTCCTTAATCATCGCCTGCGTCATATCGTTATCCGAAATAACGCCGTCCTTCAAAGGACGAACCGCAACGATATATTCGGGAGTTCTGCCTATCATCTTATATGCCTCAGAGCCTACCGCCACAACCGCACGCTTTTTGCGGTCGTACGCTACAACAGACGGCTCGTTCAGAACTATTCCCTTTCCCGCAATCGTGATAATGATATTCGCTGTTCCCAAATCTATTCCAATATCCAATGCCATATTTTTTTCTCCTATAAAGCTGAAAGTTATTCTGTATCATCGTGGAAGCAGCGTTTCTTGCTGCCGATTAGCTCTTTTATCATCTCTGTAATTACCATTTTCCGCATAGGTGCAACACGCTCGCTAAGTTCGCGGTTGCCGGTTCCTCTACCGTCTTTGTTTACACGTGCAAAACGGACAGGAACACGTTCGGCTATTTTTCTTGAAAAAACCTCCACGCACTTATCACAGCTGCACGCATTAAAACGGTCGAGAATCTCGGGGGCTTCATGCTCAATAGCAAGCTCTGTAATATTCACAACCACAGTGTCATCGACGTCGGAAAACTCTTCGCCCATCTCGCGACGCATCAGCTTGGTAAGCGACTGCTTGCCGCGAAGCTGTGACGGGACGCGGCTCTTTCCTGCAAGAAGCACAGGGTTCACCTCGCTGGAATGTTCCACAAGCTTCAGCACCTGCGGCGTCTTGACCGCCTTTCGCTGGTCGAGCGATTCATCATTTCCAGCCGCACCCTTTTCGGGCTGAATGGGCTTTGCAGCTTTAGTGGAAGTCTTGGATTTCTTTGACGAAGAAGTCTTTGATTCGTTGGCTGCATTCGGCTTCTTAGCTGTCTTGGGCTCCTTTGTTGCCTTTGGTTCTTGGGCTGTCTTAAGCTGTTTGGCGACCTTGGGCTCTTTAGCTGCCTTTGGCTCTTTGGTTGTCGTGGACTCCTTAGTATTTCCGGTTACTTTCGGCTTTTCCGCAGCATTGGGCTTTTCAACTTTTTTGGCAGCCTTGTTTTTTTGAGCCGAATTCTCCTTTGAATCCTTATCCACTCCAACCAGCATTTCAAGTCTGGTTGAGGATTGAATTTTTTTACTCATTTAATCATTTGCCCTCAATGCATCAGTTTTTATGTTGCTGAACCCTTCTTTTCGGGTGAAATAAGCTCATTGACAAATGCCATAAACTCCTTTGCAGAGCGACTATTCGGAGCGTAGGTGATAATCGACTCGCCATGTGCGGGGGCTTCTGCTATTGCCACCGACGCACTTATCTTCGTTTCAAAGATAGTCGTTTCCAGCTGTTCAGCAATCATCTGTGCCAAATCTTCGACTTCCTTTGTGAGAGTCAAACGCGGGTTATACCTATTAAATAGGATACCACGTACTGTAAGCGATTTGTTGTAGTAACGCTTTACAGCAAAAATCGTCTGACGAAGCTGTGCAATTCCCTGAAGAGCCAGCACCTCGCACGGCATAGGGATAACAAGCTCATCAGAAGCCGTATATGCATTGATAGTAAGCACAGACAGTGCAGGAGGCGTATCAAGGATTATGTAGTCGTAATTCTTCTTGACATAACCAATCTGCTCACGGAGAACATATTCGCGGCCAACACCCGTCATCTCAAGTTCAAGTCCCGAAAGCAGAATATTCGACGGTACAACATCGCAAATCTCACCGCTGATAATAGCATCGCCGATATCGCAGTTTCCCTTCATCACATCGTAAACGGTGAAGTTGTCCTCAACCTCAATACCAAGGCTGAAACTGAGATTTCCCTGCGGGTCTAAATCAATCGCCAGCACTTTGTAGCCGAGTGAAGCTAGACCACCGCACAGTCCCGCACAGGTCGTGGTCTTTCCGACTCCGCCCTTTTGATTTGTAATTGCTATTATTTTAGCCAAAAACTATTCCTCCAGTATTGGTAGATTAGGACATATTCCCTCTTAAAACAACGGCACTCCTGCCGCGATTACCATCGCGACACGGAGTACCTTGCCTTAGTTTAATTCTTAATTAATAACCCTCAGGGTCAATATACTCGCCGGATTCGCTATCCTCCGGAACGTATACATGGTAGTTGGTCTTACCGTTCTTCTTAACGAAGTACATCGCAGTATCGGAGAACGAAATAAGCTCGTTGACATCTTCAGTATGAAGAGGACAATACGAAATACCGATAGACGCACGGACATTGATAAGCGTGCCGCTCTCGTTAGTATACCCAACATACAGTTCATCTATGAGATCCATAGCAATCTGCTCAAGATTCTCAACATCTTCCTGATTGGTGAAGCAGAGCATAAACTCGTCACCGCCGAAGCGTCCTGCGAATCCGCCGCGGTCATCAACCTTCTTACGAATTGTATCTGCCACGAAACGGATAACCTCATCGCCGATTGCATGACCATAACGGTCGTTAATGAACTTGAAGTCATCGACGTCGATGAACATAACGCCAATCTTATGCGGTCCTCTGCGGTCAAGAACAGTAGACAGCTTCTTGATGAAGGTGGTTCTGTTGTTGAGCTGTGAGAGGAAGTCTACGCTTGCACGCTCGGAGAGCTGAACTTCGAGCTTCTTCTCGTTATCGATATCGTTGAGGACGCCGATTACACGAAGCGGCTCACCAAGTCTGTCGGAAATACAAGTTGCCTTGCAGGATACCCATACATCAGCACCGCTCTTGGACTTGAGCTTGTACTCGGCACTGAAACTACCCTGATTCTTCAAAAGGGTATTGATATCACGCTTATATTTGTCAGCGAATTCCTGAGCCATAAGGGAGTCGAGGAATCGACCGTTAGAAAGCGTTGCTGTGTTGAGGTTGATATCGAACTTAGAAAGCAGGTTGTCGGACGCATACATTCTCTCCTTGTGGAAATCCCACTCGAAAAGCATACTGTCAGACAGAGCAGCGATAGTCTTGTAACGCTCACCATTCATATAAACCTCGGTGATGAAATCGTTGAAAGACTTCTGAATCATACCAAGCTCGCTCTTGTCGTGCTTAACGTCCATGTGGATAGCACCAACACCCTCGTCAATGTTGATGTCATTCATATTCTTGATGAGCTTCTGCATCTTGGAAACAAATCCGCTGATTATTACATAAGCGAGTGCAGCACACAGCAGACATACCACCGCGACCACAATCCAGATTATCATATTGGTAGTAGAAGCAAACTCGGTAATATCGCCGGTGCGTACAACGCCTACCCAACGCCAGGAGTTTACATTAGGAATCGCACCGTAAGCAATTGTGTACTTGCCTGCCTTACCATCAATAACCTTCTGAGTGTTGTTTGCGGTAGAACCGGTGCTTGCGGTTGAATTGAAAATGGTGGTAACCATATTGGTAAACGCACTATCCACCTGAGCGGTTTTCATAACATTACCGTTGCCCGTAAAATTCACAGTGTTTCCCGCATTGTCAACAAGTGCCAGATTTGCATGATTGTCCACATAGCTTCCTGCAAGTGCCTTACCGATATTGCTGTCCTGTGCAAGTGAAACGATAATCACAACGTATCCGAGGTCAACCTTACCGTCATAAGACTTTACCTTGTGAGATACATAGATTGCGTCCTGCTCATCGGGGTTATAGTTTTCCCAAGTGAGCAGTCCGGAAACAGGAGCAAGTCCATTCTCGTCAAAGTGCTGGAAATTACCCGTCTGAACCTTACGGTAAGAAGTAATAACCGAACCACCTTTCTTATTTACGAGCAGCACGTCAATGATATCGCTGCGGCCCTTAGTGAATGCTTCCATTTCAGTAACGGCTGCACCGTTATTGTTCTCGAAACTCTCAATTACAGTCGACATGGTCGAGAGTGATTTTGCAGTGTTTATGTAGCTCGAAAATACCGCATCAAGCGAACCTGATTTCGAGAGCGACACCGCTGCCAATTCGCCGATGCCTACATCTTTACTGTAGTTTACGGTTATCAAAGTGCCAACAATACCTGCAATCAAGGTCGGTACAAAGACAAAGATAAGCAAAATAC
>JBJESA010000017.1:0-4810 GCA_051882535.1 Oscillospiraceae bacterium | reverse complement strand
AATCTCCTCGGAAGTGCCCTGTTCCTGTATATTTCCGTCCGCCATAAAGATTACACGGCTTGCCACTTCTCTGGCGAATCCCATTTCGTGAGTAACGACAATCATCGTCATTCCATCATCTGCCAGCTTCTTCATCAACTCGAGGACTTCGCCGACCATCTCCGGATCGAGTGCGGAAGTCGGCTCGTCAAAGAGAATAACGTCCGGATTCATTGCAAGGGTTCGTGCAATTGCAATCCGCTGCTTCTGACCGCCGGAAAGCTGCGAGGGGTAGGCGTCTGCCTTGTCGGAAAGTCCGACCATATTCAGCAGCTCGTCCGCACGCTTGTCCGCCTCTGCCTGCGTCATCAGCTTGTGCTTTACGGGAGCAATGGTGATGTTCCGGCGAATAGTCAGATGCGGAAACAGGTTGAAGTGCTGGAACACCATACCCATCTTCATACGCACCGCATTAAGCTCCTTACCCTTTGCGTGGGTAATCTCCTTGCCCTCGAAGATTATCTCGCCCTCGTCGGGCTGTTCGAGCAGATTCAGACACCGCAGAAACGTGCTCTTTCCCGAACCGGACGGGCCTATCACTACCACCTTTTCGCCTTTTTCGATGTCGAGGGAGATTCCGTCAAGGACAACGTTTTCGTGGAAGCTCTTTTTGAGATTATTTACGCTTATCATTCGACAATCTCCTTTCAAGACGGTTTACAAGTGCAGTAAGTCCCATTACCATCACGAGGTAAATCAACGCCACGGCAATCAACGGGAGGAACGCCTCGTACGTCTGGGATCGAATAGTGTCGCCGCCCTTTGTGAGGTCGTTTATTGCGATATAACCCGATACGGAGGTTTCTTTCAGCAGCACAATCGCTTCATTTCCCAGTGCAGGAAGAATATTGCGGAGTGCCTGCGGGAGAATAATCGAAATCATAGTCCGCGAGTAGCCGAATCCCAGCGAAGCGCCCGCCTCGAACTGTCCGTTGTCAATCGACATAATACCCGAACGCACGATTTCCGCCACATAAGCCGCCGAATTCAGACCGAACGCTATCACTGCGACAAGAATTTTGTTGATGTTGACCGCACCGAAGATTACGAAGTAGATAATCAGCAGCTGCACAACCATAGGCGTGCCACGGATAACCGTGAGGTATATTCTGCAGAAGAAGTCGGGAATTTTAAGCCTGCCCGTACGCTGGTTGGTGGAACGAACTATCGCTATCACAAAGCCCAGCACAATACCGATAACCAGTGCCAACGCGGTAATAAGCAGCGTGGAAAGCAAGCCCTCTGCGAGGTACTTCCAACGCTGCTTATCGAGGAATGTGCTTTTCAGCCGCTCGGTAAAGCTCGTTGAATGTATGCCGCCGTTTCTTACGATAATAACCTGCTTAGCGGTGGTGTAGCTGTCGGAGAAATCTATGTTTTTGAGTCTGTCCTCGGTGACCGTCATACCCGAAACACCGACATCAGCCTTTCCAGATGATACAGCGGTGATAATCGAATCGAACGCCATATCCTCAATCACCAGTTCCTTGCCGATAATATCGCAGATAGCCTGCATCATATCCACGTCAAAGCCGGTAATCTTGCCACCCTCTTTGAGTTCGTAGGGCGGGAACTCCGCGTTTGTCGCCATGACAATCTTGCCGTCATACTTGACGTTATCGGGGCTTGTGTATGGGTGCTGACCGTATTCCTCGCCTATCCAGTTCGCCTCGATTTCAGCGAGAGTACCGTTCGCCTTAAGCTCGGCGAGTGCCGAATTTATCTGCTGAGTGAGTTGGTCGTTGCCCTTTTTAATCGAAATCGCATAGTTCTCAATAACAAAAGGGTCGGGCAGAGTGGTAAGGTCGCGGTTTTTCTCGACGAAGTATTCTGCGGGGGCTGCGTCAATCAGCACCGCGTCAACCTTTCCCTGCTTCAGTGCCTGAACAGCGTCCGCTCCTTTGTTGTACTTCTCGACTTTGGCGTCCTCGATATCCTCGGCAAACGTCATACCGGTTGTACCAATCTGAACGCCTATTGCCTTTCCCGTGAGGTCGTCAACGCTGTGTACGGTGTTTTCCGCGACTTCGGCGGAACAGCCCGTCAGTACGCAGAGCAGGGCAATAAGAACTGTTACCGCCGCTAATATTCTTTTCATGGCAGACAATCTCCTTTTAATCAATACTGCCTTAATTATACACCATTTTCCGCACTTTTTCAAGCCTTTTTGCAAATTTAACGAAGATGTGACAGACGGACTATCCGAACAGCCCCACGCCTTGCTTTATCATTGACAAACCGTCTGTTTAGGAAAATCACCCGTCTTGACCGCCCACAAGCATATCGTACGTAACTCCGTACTTCTGTGCGATATCCATAGCGTAGGACAGGCCCTTGGGCGGTGCGACTTCTATCTTGAATGAACGCTTTCCGTCCTCGCTTTTCACGACAAGGGACGAAACTCCGACACCGTCCGTGCTGAACTCCTCCGCGTCTGCGGCTAGCTTGTGCATATGCGTATTGTAGATGGTTCTGACTTTCTTCTTTACGAGTGCACGAACGGAATCCCGTGCGATATAGTACCCCTCTTCAAATGATGTGGTGGAGAACGTTTCGTTCATCAAAAGCAAGCTGTCCGAGGTGCAGTCGTTGTAGATTTCCTTGAATCTGATACACTCTTCACCCAATCTACCGAGGTCCATTGTCTTGTCCTCATCAGCGGGAAAATGAGTGAAAATACAATCGGCGGGGCGGAAAACAAATTCCGAGGCGGGGACGTAAATTCCACCCTGAGCCAGCACGAACAGCAATCCTATCGCCTGAGTAGCTGTCGTTTTTCCGCCGCGATTAGCACCTGTCAGGATATAGATGGTATGCTCCGCGTCAAACGAGAGGTCGTTGCAGACCAGCTCGTTTTTGTCGGGAATATTCATTGCCAGCTTGAGATTATAAAAGCCCCTCGCACTCATTGAACAATCGCCGCTGTCGGAAACCTGTGCCTCGCAGAACGGGAATCCTTTCTCCATACAATCCTCAATAAACTCCGCCATTCTGATGTAATACACAAACTCGGGGATAAGGCGGGAAATATCCGCCACCGCCACAGATGCGTATTTTGTGAGCGTGTCACGCAATCTCCTTACAAGGATATCCAGCATCTTATTAATCACGTTTTCAAGGTGAAAGGTGATATTGTTCACTCCGTCGCCCTCGGGCACGGCGACAAGAGTCGCTTTTGTTTGTGCGTCCATCGGACTTCTCGAGTCTGCCATTACCGCCGCCGCTTTTTCAAGATATGCTAAAAAGCCCGGGTCTTGACGCTGCTCCACAAGCTGATAGTGCATATCGCCGTTCCAATCCGTACCACTGTGAATCTTATTTTTAGCAGAAAGAGCGTTAGCAAAGTTGCTGAACACACTTGATTTTTTAAACGGCTTGTCGTTGACGGAGATTAGTCCCATACTCACCGCTTGAAAGCGTTCGTTGACGTTAATTCCGACAGTCACGCTCTGAATATCCGAGGTTTCCGCTTTTAGACCGGCGATGTCCGCTTTCAATTGGGCGAAGTATGCGTCATTGTACAGTTCGTCGATATGCTCTCTGAACGCCACAAGTCCCGCAGAGGTGATGTCCGCTTTCTCGAGGCACTCTTTCATCTCCTCCACGCACTTTATGTAATCGCTGAGTTCTTCAAGACGGTGCATAAGGTGCCACAGCCCCAGCTTATCGTCCGACTCTATGTGCATTATTCCGTATTCGCGGAGAAACTCCACCCTCTCGAACAGCTTTGTAAGCTGCTTTCTGAGCTGCGGCAGGCGAAGCAGGTCGGCGAATACCTTCTGACGATAACGTGCCGTATCGGGATCGCAGGTCATGGAGGACAAAATTTTCGTTATCAGCTGCTGTTCCTTGACGTCCTCGGTAATCTTCTTGCAGATGTTATCCAATCCCAGGTCGTGACACGTGGTTGCCGAGAGCTTGGTGCAGCGGACATTGCTGCTGTCGGGGTACAATATGCTGAATGAACCGATGTTTTTCATAGTTCCACCTCCATTACTCCGAGCCGCTAACACGGGTTTTGCGGCGAGAATATTATTTGAACAACACGTCCGTTTCAATGCTCTTTGTGGAGTCGGGATAGCGTTCATACACCTCGACAAACTCCGCGAAATGCTCGTCAAACAGCTTTACAAGCGTTGGGTCAAACTGCTTTCCGCTCTGTGAAAGAATCTCTTTGCGTGCGTCCTCAAGCGTCCACGGTTTCTTGTACGGTCGCCAGCTTACGAGTGCGTCAAACACATCGGCAATGGAAACGCAACGGGAATACAGGTGGATTTCCTCGCCCGAAAGCCCCGCGTAGCCAGTGCCGTCATAGCGTTCGTGATGCTCATAGGCAATCTGTGCGGAAATCTGCATCAGCTCGCCCTGTGCGTCCTCCAACATTCGCTTGCCGTAAATGGTGTGACGCTTTATTATCCCGAACTCCTCGTCTGTGAGCCGCCCCGGCTTCTCGATTATCTCGCGAGGAATAAGTATCTTTCCGACATCGTGCATCATTGCCGCAAGCGACACTTTCCAGACTTCCTCGTCGTCCATTCCGAGGGCACGGCAGAGTATAGCGGTGTATTCGCTTACCCGCTTGACGTGTAGCCCCGTTTCCTTGGACTCGCTCTCTATCATTGTAGACAGGGAGGTGATTATACTCTTTTGCTCGGAATACAGTTCGTCGTTTTTTCGTGCAAGGTCGCCTATCAGCTTTTGCAGCTTCTGAGCCATGCTGACGCATACTATTGCCATTGCCATATACTCCAGCACACGCGGCAGCACACCG
>JBJESA010000016.1:0-4816 GCA_051882535.1 Oscillospiraceae bacterium | reverse complement strand
CGTAGTTGCCTGTGCGGAGATTGTCAAGCAGTTCGTCGATGCACAAATCAATGATGTTGTCGTTCTGCCACGAGGGTGCAATGAGGATTTTCTTGGGGTTGTTCTCCTTATGCTTTTTCGACTCGTAATCTGCAATCATCTCGTCAAGAAGCGGATAGCCTGCCTCAATAAGCGTCTTGGTGTGGGTGTTGTACAGCTTTTCCATATCCCGTACTTCCAGTTCGGAATCAATTCCCACGCAGAACATTGTGTCATACCAGTCGAGTGCACCCTTGCGGAACGTCAGTGCGTTGCTTCCCATTCCGTGGCTGACGTACACATACTCCACATCGCTTGAAACGCGTGAACGCTTGATGTGATACTTCTCCAAATCGGGCATTGTCATAACGCAGATTTTGCAGTCCAGCTTCATAAACAGCGGGATAAGGTACTTGTCCTGTGCGACATAGTATGGTTTAATCTGTGGTCTGGCGTCGCTGAATATCTTGTCCTCGGGGTCGCTGGTTACATAGTGAATTTCAATGTCGGAGTGTTCGCACAGATAGTCAATCATTCCCGCATAATACTTAAAAAAGCCGTTGCTCTCGGAGTAGAACATCAGTTCCATATTTTTTACGGCACAGAAACGCTTGTAATCAGCACGTTCCTTTTCGTGGTACTTCTTGTAGCGTTCTTCTTTCAGCAGTTTCTGCTCACGCACTTTTTTGAGATATTCAATATCTATGTACTTTTTGGGCGGGAGAACAACATTCGTCAGAATCATACTCGGGATAGCGAACAGGTTTCCGAAAATCCAGTACAATCCCACTCCTGCAGGCACGATAAATGCAAAATAGGTAGAGAATGCAATCATAAAGATAGTCATTCCGTACTTGTTGAGCTTTCCCGCCGTTATCTGCAGCACGTTAATCTTGTTCTGGACAACGCACATCACAAGTGCGGAAAGTCCCGCCAAAATCGGGACAAGCAGCTGCAGGCTCCACAGTGCTTTAGTCGGGACAAGCCCCAAATCAATCCCGCAGAAGCTCATATTGAAGCTGCGTATTGCGTCAAGCGTTGCGGCGGAAACGGGTGCATTGGCACCGTTCTGAATGAGGTTGATAATCTCCAGTTGAGCGGAGTTTCCTGCGTCCGTTATACCGATTTCTTCCACAAGCCACGTATTGAGAGCAATGGTTTCTGCCTTGTCGATATTCAGCACGTAGGTGAGCGGATTGTACACCACTCCCAGCAGTCCCATAACAAAGATAAGCTGGATAATCAGCGGGATAACGCCAACAAACGAGTGGTAGTGATTTTTCTTGTAGAGAGCAAGCTGCTCGTCAACATACTTGTCCTTATCATCTATGTATTTGATTTTCAGTGCGTCAAGCTGAGGCTGCATCTGCACCATTTTGATGGAATTCTTCTGGATAAGAATACTCAGCGGAAAAAGTATAACCTTAGTCAGCAGGGTGAACAGGATAAGGGCAAATCCGTAGTCCTTTACAAGTGAATAACACCCTATCATCAGCCAACTCAAGATATCGCTTAAAAAGTTTATTACGGTATTCATGGTCGGATTTATTCGTCCTTATCTGAATCGGAAAGCAAGTCGTCTGCAGTGATTACATTGTTTCCCTCGGGCTTTGCAAACTGCTTGGGTGTTTGTTCGGCTGCGTCGTTCTTTGCGTTTTTCTTGTTGCGGAAAAAGCGGGTTATCTTATTCCAGAAAATGCCGACTGCTGCACCGCACGCAACCACGACACCTGCAATAATCTGTATTATGTAGCTTGTCATAGCAGGGTCGATATAAATTAAACTCAATGCCGATAATTCTGTCATTTTAAAAACCTCCCAAAATAATTATCCTTTGTTGTCCGTCATAGGGTAGATTGTATATTTTTCCGAAGCCACAATTTCTTCGAGAACAGAAGTATCTCCCGTGTAGGAATACGCACGGTAGATATTGCACCCCGACCATGCCCACGTCGAAGCGTATGACATTGTGGGAACTTTCGGATAGCCCACATCATACCCTCTGTCGTACCATAAACGTGTACGCTGCAAGTCCTCGGGAATATCGAAAACCGAAGTACCGAACAATGCTTCGTCAGTGCTGTCGTTATACAGTCCTGCAAGATCAAGGATGGTCGCTTGGAAATCCTCGTGATAAATCGGTGCATTATTGATGGTCATTTCGGGCTTTGTTTCCCCTTTTCGCTTTACCATAAAAATCGGTGTTGCAGCGTCGGCGGGGTTGGAGTCGTTATGCTCGCCGTGGTCGGAGGTTATGACTATTGTGGAATTTTCGTACAAGTCCAACTTTTTAAGCTGGTCTATGTACTTCCCGATAATCTCCAGCAGAAACACTGTTTCGCCAATTTCGTCGTTGCACGGCGGGTGAGTGCCGTTGATATGCTGCGTGATGAAGTAATTCGCATCACTTTCGCTTTTTACAAGGTTCAGATTCTCGTCAAAGGATGAGTTGGAATAGCAGACAGCCGAGTCGCTGAATTCCAGTGCTCCTTCAAATGTAATGTTTTCAGCTCCTGCAAAACGCTTTAATGCAAAAGGAAGTGTACGGTAAAGCGACAATTTGCAGAAGTTTTCGAATATCAAGTCGTTGTCCACCATTCTCGAGCTGACTTTTGTATTTTCAAAATTGGTGGTTTTGCAATTATCGAACAGCCCGATGTAATTGCTTTCCGTGTCGCTGCTGATACTGTATCCGTTGATGATGTAACCCGCTTCATGCAGCCGTCCAAAGAATTCCCTGGTTCGTGTGCTGTTCCATGCTGTGTTGTACCACTCTTTTCCCGGCAGTTCAACTTGAAAGCCCATACCCGTGTACATCTGGGTGATTGAAGTAGGAGTAGAATCGAACACGCTGCAAGTATTTGTGAACATCGTGAAGTCCTCGTAGCCATTAAACACTTCGGGCTTTTCATCAAGCAGCTCTTTAAAGTATTTGTTGTCCGCTGCGTCAAGGATAAACACCACTAAATTGTCTTTTTTTGAAACGGTAAACTGCTCTTCGGCACTCATATAGTGCACCTTATAGGAAAAAGTGGATTCTCCCGCTGTGACAATCGTAAAAATCAGTGCTAATCCCTGAACCGCACCCAAGACAGCGGGCAGGAAGACATGGAGTTTTTTCCAGACCTTCTCCCATTTAAATGCAGTCACAACAGCCGCCGCCAGAATTGCAAGCCAAATCAGCCCTGTGATTACTGCAAAGGGAATATGCTCATTCCAGTTCATGGTTTCGCCGTCAATCAGCTTAAGGTTGGAGTTCATAAACATATACTGAACATAAACGCACAGCGATAGTCCCATAAACAGGGCGTATATCACCTTGTACGTTCCGTCCTTCATAATACTCATGACAAATGCAGGAACTATTGTTGCTCCAAGCATAATCAGCAGCTGCAAAAAGATAAACGCCTGATACGGAAAACCGAAATCCATCGCATTTGCAAAGTAGCTGTCGCTCGGCAGAAACACAAAGAACGTAAACGCGAGAACTCCCGTTGGCAGCATTGATTTCAAAAACTTTTTCCACTCGAATAGCGTAAGGTCAAAGCACCTGTCCATAACCACATATGACACAGGCAGCCAAGCCGCCGCGTGGAGTACTATCTCTATAATGTACGATACGGTTTTCATTTTGCCGAGAGCCTCTCCCAGCAGGACGGGGTACATTTCCGTCACCCACAGATAGGAGAATATTCCAACTGTTACCACCGCATAAAGCATCTTGCGAAGATTCGGCTTTTGGAGTGGGAAGAACTTCAAAAACACAAAAGAGAGAACTACAATGACTGCAAACACCACATACACGCCGCAAGTACCCAGTACTGAGTACAAGGGGAATACTGCACCAAGGGCTATAAAGCAGTATACTATTTGAAAAACATATTGTAATAGTGTCTGTTTTCTGTTTTTTGTTTTTGATTGCGTGGTTTGATTAAATTGAGATTTTTTTTCAGATTTCATGGTTGATTGTGTGACACCTCGTTTTTTTGGAATAATGCAGATTTTTATGAATTTGGAAAATAGACCTCCTTTTTCAGGCATAATGCACCGATTTAAATTATACACCATCAGCGAACAAAAGTCAATACGAAAAACTTAAAACATCAAAGATTCACGCATACTTATTGGTGTGAATGTTTGACAGAAATGACTTCTTTTCGGGCTGCTTATGGTGTTGTTGACTTTTGGGGGCGTTCGTGATATAATAAACTTATAGATATACCTGGATTTGGAGGTTATATGCTTTGAATGATTCACTGCGTGAGAGTTTAAGCTATTTTGGTTTATATAAAAAGATGTTCCGTGTACAGCATAATATAATTCCTGAGTATGTTTCATTCGGAAACGATAAGAATCAATATTTCTTACATTATGAGCCTGAAAATGTTTTAAGTGATAAGGTGATTGTATGGGTGCATGGCGGCGGCTGGAATGCAGGCACGCCAAAGTATTTTGACTTTGTTGGTCAGTGCGTTGCAAATGAGGGCTATCGCTTCGTTTCAATCGGGTACAGACTGTCACCCAAAAATAAGTACCCATGTCAGATTGAAGATGTGTGCAGCGGATATAAGTCAGCAATCCGATACCTTAACGAAAAGGGTATTGATACTTCCAAAGTAATTGTTTCAGGACCGTCTGCCGGAGCACATCTGGCATCTATCCTATGCTATAGTAAGTTGGTTCAGGAGAAGTATGATACAGATGTATCAAATATTATTGGCTTTATCGGAGTTGGCGGACCATATAGCTTTTCCGTTAAGACATCTCTGTCTGTAAGAATACTGCTTGATCAGTTATT
>JBJESA010000015.1:0-4820 GCA_051882535.1 Oscillospiraceae bacterium | reverse complement strand
ATACGCGAAGACAAGGGCACATGATACAAGTACCAACATACACACTATCTTCTGAAATTTCATTTGTTTTTTATACATACAAGACCTTCCTTTTATGTATTAAAGGGGGAGGGAAACTCCCCCTTCATAACATAACGTGGATTTTACAGTACCGCACAAGACCAAAAAGATTTTGTGCGGTGCTGATTTTGGTTAGTTTGCCGGAAATTTGCCGTTAGAATTAGCCCTTGATTTCGTTGTAGTACTTAACAACTCTCTGGTAAGCGTCGTTCTTGAGCTTGGTGTAGGTTGCACAGCCCCAAGTTTCGCTTACAGTCTTAATCATCTCATCGCGAGAAGAAGTGCCTTCGCCGGAGTAGCCCTTAACAATGATGTCAACGAGCATGTTCATCTGATCCTTAGAAGTAGAGAACTTACCCTTAGAAGTCAGCTCAGCGAGCTTATTGATTTCATCATTCTCCATGCTTGTGTTAGGAAGAACGGTAGGAACGGAAGACCACCAAGGATTCTCAGCGATGTCGAGGAGCGGGTGCTTGATTGTGCCAAGAGCGATAGCCTTGGAAATCTTGCCTGCACCCTCTCTACCAACTGCTGTTGTGCACTGATACTCAAATGCCTGGCTCTTTGCGAAGGAGAGAGTAGAACCGAGGTAGTAACGAGCGTAGTTGGTGTAGTTACCCTTCTGGAGCTTCCAGAGTTCCTCGTAAGTAGCGTCAGCGATAACGGGCATTTCCTTACCGTTGAAGTTGAAGGTCTCACCGGTCTTAATGAATGCGTCAGGACCGTAAGACATGAGAATCATACCCTCATCAGAGTAAGCGTAGTCAATAATCTTGAGGCAAGCCTTGAGCTTATCGGGAAGTGCGTCAAACTCTTCCTGAGTGGAAATCTTCTTATCCTCAGCAAGACCAACGCCTGCCTTGGAGATACCCCAACCATCGGTCTTAACAGAACGCCAAGACTCGGTGAATCTGAAGTAATCGGGTGTAGCGGAATCGCCATCGTCCCACTTAGCAACAGGAACCATAACAGCCATGTACTTCTCGCCTTCCTGGAGAGCACCGCTCTCGTTGTAGATGGTCTGAGTCTGGTTGTAGTCGTAGTGCATAAAGCCGAGGTCATTCTCGAGCATTGTCTGAGTCTTCTCCTTAGAAGCCTCCATGAAAGACTTAGAAAGCAGGCCTTCCTGAGCCATTGCATTCATTCTCTCCATAGCCTCGTAAGTAGCAGCCTCGGTACGAGCATCGTGGAGCTGACCATCTGTTCCTACATAGAAGTAGTCGGATCTGGACTCAAGACCACGTGCACCGAAGAGTACGCCTGCGAAACGCATCATATCAACACGTCTCTGGTTGTTGTCGTCCTCACGAGAGAACAGACCGTAGATAGTGTCAGTACCGTTGAGGGTCTGAGCATTAGCAACTACGCAGCGGAGAAGAGCAACAAGCTCATCAGCGTCCCAAGCAGCGTTCTGACCGATAAAGAGGTCAGCACGGTTCTCACCGTAGTAGCCGTTGTAGGTCTTGTCGATGTACTCACGGAGCATATTTACAGCCTCAACACCGCTCATAGAAGAATTCATCTTGTCGATGATGTTGCCGTAAGCACCGTAGTCCTTAGTGATTTCCTCAACACCGGAACCGTCAGCCTTAACAACCTCTACCTTTACAGTGCCGGTAGTGGGCATATAGGGCTTGTAAACGGGAGCAGCAGTGTTGCCGCACTTGTCAGCTGCGAAAGGCTCCTTACCGTTGAGGAGCTTCTCAACCCAGTCAGTTCTCATAAGGGGCATACGCTCGATATCGTCAACACCGTCGAAGTACGGGCTGAAGTAGATAGCACCCTTCTTAGCACCGGTAGTAGCACCGGTGATGGACAGACGAACGATGGGGTTAGCTTCGAGGTAAGCCTTGAAGTTGGGCATACCATCGAGGTAGTTAGCGATGTTTACAAGGCTGTCGCCGTTCTCGGTAAGTGTGGAAGCAGTACCGGATACGAAGTCAACCTGGTCGAGCTGTTGCTTCCAGTACTCCCACTCCTTAGCAGCGGAGTTGCCCTGGTACTTGTTCTCGAACTTAACGCCAAGCTTGTTCTCAACCTCTACCCATGTAGGCTTGAGGGAGCCGGACTGGTAGGTCTTACCATCAGCAAGGGTAATGCCCTCGCCTGCGATTTCTGCGTCGAAGAACAGACCTGTCTTAGAGTTGTTGTAACCGGTAGCCATACGAAGTACGGTGCCGCTTGCATACTTAAGCTCGATAGCAGGGGTCTCAGGGGTGCTAGTTTCGCTATTTCCGCTGGTTTCGCCGGAATTGCCGGTGCTGGTGGTGCCGGAAGTGCCGGATTCGGTGCCGGGCTTACAACCAGTCAGAAGAGTAGTTGCTGCGAGCGAAACTGCGAGAAGAGATGCAGCAAGTTTTGTTTTTCTCATTTTGTTCCTCCTTTAGGAATGTCTGAAGGCATTAATGCCTTTTGTTATATATCAACCGCAAACCTAAGCGGCTGACAACTGGATTAGGGTGTCATTACTCCTTAACGCCGCCGACGTTAACGCCCTTAGCGAAGTACTTCTGAATGAAGGGGTAAATGACGAGAATCGGGATGATAGAGCAGATGATAAGCGAGTAGATAATGGAGTCGGGTGCGTAGGTCAGACCAATTACCTGCTGATCGGGGTCCTGGAAGATTTCCAGCTGAGTTCTGATGTAAACCATCAGCGGCTGCTGGTTGGACTGTGCGGGAATCATCTGTCTTGCCCAGAAGTAACCGTTCCAACGCGAGATTCCGAAGAACAACGCTACGGTTGCGATAATGGACTTACTCATCGGGAGATATACTCTCCAAAGAACCTGCATTTCGGTTGCACCGTCGACAATCGCCGCTTCCTCAATCTCGGACGGAACGCCCTCGAAGGAGTTACGAAGCAGGATAATGTTCATCGCTGCCATACCCATTGCGATTACAACCAGCCACTTGTTATCAGTGATACCGATTGCGTTGAACACTCTCTGAGTTGCCAAGTAGTTCAAGTACTGCGGTACAAGACCTGCGGAGAACCACATGGTAAATACGAGGAAGAAGTTGAAGCCCTTGCGAAAGAGCAGACGCTTCTTAGAAAGTGCATAAGCACCGAATACAGACAAACCAAGCTCCCAGATAGTACCGTAAACGGTAAGGAACAGTGTGTTCGCATACGCATTCCAGAATACGTTGTTGTTGAACATCGTGCCGAATGCGTCGAACTGAATGTTCTTAGGGAGAAGTACGATCTCGCTGTAACGTACCTCACGCTCACCGGAAATCGAAGAAGAAATCGTGTAGATGAACGGATACAAGCAGCAGATTGCAAACGCTGTAAGCAGCGTGTAGCTTATAATTTTAAAGATAAGCTCAGAAATTTCAAGTCTTCTTTTCATAACAGCCCTCTTGTTTTCTTAATTAATAGAGCGATACGTTAGATGCCTTACGTGCAACGGTGTTAGCACCGATTACAAGGAGCATACCAATAACGTTGTTCATCATTTCTGCGGCGGAAGCCAGACCCTTCATTGCACCGTCGATACCGTTTCTCTGAGAGAAGGTGGATACAACGTCTGCAGTTACGTAGGTTTCGGGCTTGTAGAGAAGCAGAACCTTCTCGTAGCCGATATTCAGCAATGAACCGATTCTGGTAATCAACATGATAACGATTGTGGAAAGAATGGACGGGATAACTACGTATCTCATCTGAGCCATCTTGCCCGCACCGTCGATCTGTGCAGCCTCGTAGCTTGTCGGAGAGATTGCGATAATCGCCGCGAAGAATACGATACTATCGTAGCCCGCACCCTCCCAGATACCGGAAATCTGGTAAATCGCTCTGAAGTAAGCGGGGTCGTTTAACAGACCAAGACGAGCCACCTCGGGGTCAACCGCACCAATGTTTGCAAGCATCTGCGAGAGGACGCCGACGCCGCTTGTTTCAGAACCCTGCTTAACCAGCATTGCGATAAGCGAAGTCATAACGACGGTCGACATGAATTTAGGAAGGTATGTGGCAACCTGCAGGAAGCTTCTCATGATGTTCGACTGAATCTCGTTGAAGAACAGTGCGATGATAATAGGAGTAGGGAATCCGAAAACCAATCCGTAGAAGCTGAGCAGGAACGTATTTCTGAACGCTCTCCAGAAATCTGCGGAAAGACCGTCTCCTCCGAAGAGAAGTCTTCTGAAGTGAGAGAAGCCCGCATAATACTGCTCTGCGACAACTTTCGCTTCATCGGAAACCTTAAAGCACGCCAACAACTCGTACATCGGGAAGTAGCGCCAGAAGAGGAATACCAGAATCATCGGCACCAGCATCAGATACAGACGCCAGTCCTTCAGAACTGTCCTCAATACGTTCAGCCAATGGTGTTTTTCAACATCATCGCGAACAACCTGTTCGGGGTTTTCGACATATGTACCGGTTTCGGAGTCGAAAACCAAATAATCACTAACTTGCATCTTTGAAACCTCCTGAAAAAGTATTTTATAAAAATGCGTTTAGTCGTAGAAATCCGCCTCGTCGTCACGCTGTTTTTGGCGTTCCTCCTCGGTTCGTATCAGATAGCTCTTCTGGTCTTCGAAAAGACCGTCTATCCGTCTTGATATAAGCACTACTACCACCGCGAACACCATCGAAAGGCAGTCCACGAGGAAGAAATTAATTATCAATCTGACGCTGCCGCCGAACAGCATAGCCACAAGCCACCGTCCGACCAGCATTCCAATGAAAGCAGTCAATGTGTAGAGGATAGAAACCTCAAAACGCTTTCTCACTGCCTCCTTGCCCATCGCCT
>JBJESA010000014.1:0-4836 GCA_051882535.1 Oscillospiraceae bacterium | reverse complement strand
GATATGAAGATTGTTCCTTTTGGTAAGTGGTGAGTTGGTGAGCAGTATGAATTCTTTGATTTTTTTGGACGAGTGCGGTTCGACAAACGATTATATTCGGGAACATTTAGCCGAACTTCCCGATGGTGCGGCGGTGACTGCACGGCTTCAGACTGCGGGCAGGGGTCGCCGCGGACATACATGGTCGGCAAATGACGGAATGCTGCCGCTTTCTATTCTGTTCAAGAACCCCATTGAGCGGGACACACTTACCGCACGGGCGGGACTTGCCGTGTGTGAGGCTCTGGAGAGTGTGTGCATTCTCCCCGAAGTATCCATCAAGTGGCCGAACGATGTCATTATCGCTCAAAAGAAGGTCTGTGGTATTCTATGCGAGTGTTCCATTATGGGTGACACTGCTTGCGTAATTTGCGGAATAGGCGTGAATGTTTCCCAGAACGAAGAGTTTTTCCGCGAGAACAATCTGCCGAACGGCGGGTCGCTTCTTACGATTACGGGAACTGCCCCCGAGAGGGAAGTGCTTTTCAGAGCGATTGCGGAGCGGGTAAAACAGCGTGTGGAAACACCGTTTGCGGACTGTTTGGGGGATTTCAAGGCACGGGTGCTGAATATCGGACGTACCGTGCGGATTATTGGGGAAAACCGCGAGAGGACAGCCGTTGCGGTGGACATTGCCCCTAACGGATTCCTTGTCTGCGAGGACGAAAACGGGCGGTTTGAGGTAGGCTCGGGCGAGGTTTCGGTACGCGGTGAGAATGGATATTTATGAGGTGAGAATATGATTGAAAACGAGTTTAAGTTAGCTCTTACGAAGGAGCAGTACGATAAGATACATTCGGATTACGATTGGGACAAAGAGATTTCCCAGACGAACAACTACTACGACACGGACGCTCTTGCTCTTTCGAGTGAGCATATTACCTGTCGCGTGCGGGAGATTGCGGGGGAGTACTTTCTCCAGATGAAACTACCTGCCGATAAGCTCTACTCACGCGTGGAACTTGAACAAAAACTAGAAAATCTTCCCGAGATGCTGACGGGGGAGGAACTCTCCGCACTATGCGGACGGGAAGGACTGCCGAGTGTTAAGCGGCTTGGCAAACTTACAACCTCACGTTCGGTGAAGGAGTTTGAGGGTGCGGAAATTGACCTCGACAAGAGCGAGTATTTCGGCAAGACTGACTATGAACTGGAGATAGAATTCACCAACGAGCAGACCGCACGGGAACTGCTCTCGCAAATCACCGAGCGACTTGGGGTTAAGCCCGAGGGCGAGGTTTGCACAGGAAAAATACGCCGATTTTTGGAAGAATATCAAAAGACTTTAAAATAAAAAATCCCCCTCGGTTGAGGGGGATTACGTATTTGTCATTCGGCATATTTGTATATATGCTCATCGTCCCAGATAAGGGTGTTCTCGTCTGTGTACTCAAGAGAAAATCCCGATTTTGAGCCTAGCTGCCCCGGCTCTGGCGGTTCGTCCTGAATTCCTATTAACTTAACGTACTCGTTGCAGAAATAGTAGTGGCGACCATTCCAGAAATCTACCAAATCTTGTTCGGAGTCAACGAAAGTCTGATATTCATCTTCAGTTAAACCTGCAACGTATTCGGAATTCAAATCAATTACCATCTGCAAGTAGTCCAGTCCGAATATCTGAAGGGTACCGTCATCGTAAACTTCAATATACTCATTTTCCGTGCCACCTTCAAGATAATATTTTCCAAGTTTAATCTCGGTCAACAATCCTTTAGCTGCTTTGCTATCCTCACCGGCAGATGCTTGTGTACCAAGCAAATTACCGATTACGAATGCACCGCCTCCCAATGCCAGAACGCCGGCAATACTTGCCGCTATAATGAATTTTTTTGTCATGCTGAAACCTCCCTTAAAATTGATGTTTACATACGAATGTACTCCTTATGGCAAATGCGAGCTTTCTTTTTGTTGCCGTCACTTGTATCAGTCCTAATATATCCCATAACGTCTATGGAACCACTTTGAGGAACAAAACTATCACCTACCAACCTTGACCAAGTATGATATCTGAAAACGAAGTTTTCTCCGCCTATAAGGCCACTATCCGGATTAAAAAGAAGGTAATCTGTTCCCATATTTGAGCATGCAACAGTTCCATACCCTTGATAATAACCCTCAAACGAGGAAGTAGTCGCAGCTCTTAAATATAAACAATCACTTGTTACTTCAAGCCCGTCTAAATTGTACTTGCCAAAGAACGGTTGTGATATTCCATCTCCTTGTGCATTTGCAACGTTAAAGCCAGCAACCGCCATACCAAAAAAATAACCTACCATAATAGCAATAATTGAAGCCCATTTAACCATTCTGTTCATAATTGATAAAACCTCCTTTTCTGTTTCATTATAACACTTAGTTACTAGATTGTAAATATCTTTTTACTGGTTATCACAAAAAAATCATACAACTATCACCTAATTATCACATTGCGATTAAAAAAGCATCTTTGTCATAAGGTATTTTATATCTTACAAATAATTCAAATTTGGCGTTATAAATCAATATCTATTTTGTATTCACTATCAATGAGATAATAATTTGAATTGTGCTTTTGGGCAAGCTCCAAAACTCGTGCATTATCATCCAATACGCTTTCCAGAGTGCAGTACTCATCATCTAAACGTTTTTCGATTACACTTGCATACTTCTTTATGTCGCTAAAATGGTTCCTTATATAGTTTTCGCTCATTACCAGACAATAGTATTTTATGTTATCCAAATACTTTTTCGTAAAATCCTTTGCCCAATCGAAAGGGATATAACACCCTTCGACAATAAGATTTTGATGGTTCTCAATTGCAGTTTTTATTATTTCGCGGACAATCGGCCACAAATACTCTGTTAATTCATCGTCATCACTTAATGGGGTAAGTTCTGTATTTCCACTGCGAATCAAGCCCATTTTCAGATGGTCTATTGATAGATATGGGAATTTATACCTTTCAAGCAGATTTTGAGCAAGAGCGGTCTTGCCTGTGTGTGATGCACCTGTAATCAAAATAATCATTTTAGTAATCCTGTCATAATTTTTTCGATAGAAGTCAATAACGAGAGAAACACAAAGCCACTCTTGAAAGCTTGAATCAAGAGTGGCATTTATGATGTTTCTAAGCCAACTTCGAATTATGCCTTAACGGTCATTATTCGCTCAGTTTCTTTCTCAGATAATCCTGAATTGCCTTGGGAGAAGCCGCACCCTTGAGTGCCTTGTTCGCCTGTCCCATAAAGAAGCCGAATACCTTCTGGTCGCCGCTCTTGTACTGCTCCACGGGCTTGGGGTTGTTGGCGATGATTTCGTCAATCGTCTTGGCAAGAAGGTCGTTGTCCTCCTTAATCCACAAATCCTGTGCGTCTGCGATGTCCTTGGGTTCTCCGCCGTTTTCAATCATCTCACGGAGAACAGCCTTTGCGTTTGCCTGCGAGATTTTGTCGGTCTGCATAAATTCCACAAGGTGAGCAAACTGTGCTCCTGTGAATTTCAGATTGTCCATATCAACCTCGCCGAGATTGATACGGCGGTTGAGTTCGACATTAATATAATTTGCGATTGCCTTGGGGTTCTCGTATGCGGTGTTTGCTTCATCGAAGAAGTCGCAGATACGCTTGTCGCCGACTATCAAATCCGCATCTGCGGGCTTGATTCCGTATTCCTCTACGAAGCGTTTTACACGCTGTTCGGGGAGTTCGGGAATGGAATTCTTGATTTCCTCGAGTTCTTCCTCAGTGAAGATAATCGGGGGAATATCGGGGTCGGGGAAGTAGCGATAGTCATGAGCGTCTTCCTTGGAACGCATTGCAACGGTTTCGCCTATTGCTTCGTTGAAACGGCGGGTTTCCTGAATAACCTTTTCGCCGTTGTCGAGAAGTTCTTCCTGACGTTCAATCTCAACTTCGATAGCACGGGAAATAGCCTTTAAGGAGTTGAGGTTTTTAAGCTCGGTACGTGTGCCAAGCTCGGTAGCCCCCTGCGGTGCAATAGAGATGTTGACATCACAGCGGATAGAACCCTGCTCCATCTTGCAGTCGCAGATTCCCGCATATTGGAGAAGCAGCTTAATCTTCTCAAGGAATGCGATTACTTCGTCTGCACTGTGGAAGTCCGGCTCGGTTACTATCTCAATAAGCGGAATTCCGCAGCGGTTGTAGTCCGCAAGGGAAATACGCTGTGCGTCGTTGTGGACGAGCTTGCCCGCATCTTCTTCAAGGTGGATACGGTTGATTCTGATAGTCTTGTCCTCGCCGTTTACCTTGATATTGACATTACCGGAAAGGCAAACAGGGCGGGGCATTTGAGAAATCTGGTAAGCCTTGGGCAGGTCGGGGTAGAAGTAGTTCTTTCTGTCCCATTTGGTAAAGCGAGAAATGTCGCAGTTCATCACATAGCCCGCCTTGATAATATACTCAACAGCCTTTTGGTTGAGAACGGGGAGAGTTCCGGGAAGTCCGCTGCATACAGGACAGCAGCGGGAGTTGGGCGTTCCGCCGAACTCTGCGGAACAAGTGCAGAATACCTTGGAATTGGTAAGGAGTTCCGCGTGGATTTCAAGACCCATAGTAGGATAATATCTCATTACGGCACCTCCTTAAAGTCTGGGAGCAACAGGCGAAAAGCCCTGCTCGAATGCGTCTGCACACTGAAGAATTGTCTGCTCGTCAAAACGTTTTCCGATAATTGACATTCCGATAGGCAGTCCCTTGTCTGCGGTGTACCCGCAAGTGGTGGAAATGCCGGGAAGTCCTGCGATATTTACGGTTACTGTGCAGATATCGGCGGTGTACATCTTAACGGGGTCGTTG
>JBJESA010000013.1:0-4892 GCA_051882535.1 Oscillospiraceae bacterium | reverse complement strand
GTGTGAATCTCGTCGATGAAGAGCAATATCTCGCCGTCGCTCGCAATGACCTCCTGCACGACCCCTTTCAGACGCTCCTCGAATTCGCCCTGATATTTCGCACCCGCAATCAAAGCACCCATATCAAGGGAGAACAGCTTTCTGTCTTTCAGATTCGAGGGGACATCGCCACGCACGATACGAAGTGCCAGTCCCTCGGTGATTGCGGTCTTACCTACGCCGGGTTCGCCGATAAGGCAGGGGTTATTCTTCCTCTTTCGGGAAAGAATACGGATAACGTTGCGGATTTCGCTGTCACGTCCGATTACGGGGTCGAGCTTGTTCTGGCGGGCAAGCTCCACCAAATCCTGACCGTACTTTTTAAGAACGTCATACGTGTCCTCGGGCGACTGGGAAGTCACACGCTGATTTCCGCGAATTTCTTGAAGAACCGCAAGCAGTTTCTTCTTGTCAACGGCGAAGCTCTTGAACAGGCTTGAAACGCCGCTGTCTGCCTTTTCGATAAGTCCGAGCAGCAGGTGTTCAACGGAAACGTAGTCGTCCTTCATATGCTCGGCTTGCTTTTCTGCTTCGGAAAGAGCCTTGTCGAGGTCTGCGGAGATGTAGATTTTCCCCGCCTCTCTGCCGCCGCCCGAAACACGGGACATTCCCTCGATGAATTTCAGTGCGGCTTGCTCCATGCCGTTTGCGTCCACGCCCATCTTGGTGAAAATCTGCGGTACAAGTCCGCCCTCGTCGGCAAGCAGAGCATACAGCAGGTGCATTTGCTCCACGCAGTTGTTCTGGTAGCTTACAGATATGTCTTGTGCCGCTTGTACGGCTTCCATGGATTTCTTGGTTAGTTTGTTTGCGTTCATAAAGTATATCTCCTTTCTTTGGGTTGAATTTTAGGGTGAATATCGCTAGATGATATACGCCTGTTGTTTAAGTGCGGATTTGTAGTACTCCTCGGCGGCGGCTTCGGCACTTCGGACATCGGGAAGTTCGGCGAAATACCGCTTCATTGTGTTGTCGAACATCTCCATATACTCCGCGACTGCCGCTCCGAGTTCGTTGTCGGAAATTTCCTCGCTCGGCATATTAAGCGTTCGGGAAAAGCGTCCCTCTGCGATTTCGTAGATTATATCTCCGTTGATAAGCCTTGAGATATACCGCTGTTCAAGCGTAGTCCAGCATTTGAAGAAGCCCGTCAAATCGCGGATAAGTTCGGCATTTGTCGTTCGGAACGAAACTTTCAGCTCTCCCGCCCGTTTGCCGTTCTCGGAGAACATCTCCACCGAGTAGCGGACGGTCGGCTTATATCGGTATTTCAGTGAAGTCCGTGCCGAGAGCGTTCCGCCTGCGGGTTTGTCGGGAATAAATTCCTCGGTCATTGCGTTCATCAGACTGTCGAGGACTGCACCAAGCCGCATTTCGGGAGTAGTGTATGCCACACGCTCGGCGAGTATGCGGTTCACCATCGCCGAACGGGAAATCCGCTCCGCATGAGCAAGCCTGTCCACCGCTTCCACCACTTCATCGGACAGAACAAGGCTGTAGATATTCTTGTTCATAGCGTTGTCCTCCTTTCTTTCATCTTTTCTTCTTGTGTTAATAATTGTACCACGGTTTTATTAATTTGTCAAGCATTTTTATTAAAATTTTGCACAATTTTTAAAAAATTCAGAGAAAAATTTTGGGATCCTATTGACAAATACCCCTAGGGGGTATATAATATTCTCAGAAAGCGAAAGGAGATGTGGAAAATGGACGAGGAAAAGGAACTTTGCTGTTGCTGTGAAACCTGCAAAAAGAAAGAGCGTCCCCCCGAGGACCGTAAAAAGCTGATAAACCGCCTCAATCGCATTTCGGGACAGATAAACGGCATCAAAAATATGGTGGAGAACAACGCTTACTGCACCGACATTCTCATTCAAGTATCGGCGGCGACTGCGGCACTCAATTCCTTTAATAAAGAGCTTCTTGCAGAGCATATCCGCACCTGTGTTGCGGATAATATCAGAAACGGGAATGACGAGGTTATCGGGGAACTTGTCGATACTCTCCAAAAGTTAATGAGGTGAGAATTGGTGATACAATATAACGTTACGGGAATGAGCTGTGCGGCTTGCTCGGCACGGGTGGAGAAAGCGGTGGCGGCGGTGGAGGGCGTTTCTTCCTGCTCGGTGAGCCTGCTGACGAACTCCATGGGCGTGGAGGGCACGGCTTCTCCCGCCGCGATAATCGCCGCGGTGGAGAAAGCGGGCTACGGTGCGTCAATTAAAGGCGGGGAGAGCGTTTCTCCCAAATCGTCCACCTCGGAGGACGAACTCGCCGACAAGGAAACCCCAAAGATGAAAGTGCGGCTGTTCGTCAGTCTGGGATTTCTGGCGGTGCTGATGTATATCTCGATGGGGGCGATGATGTGGGGATTCCCATTGCCGCCGTTTCTCGCGAACGACCACGTTGCAATGGGGCTTGCACAGCTTCTGCTTACGGCAGTGATTATTGTGGTAAATCAGCGGTTTTTCATCAGCGGATTTAAGGGAATTATCCACCGTGCTCCCAATATGGATACGCTGGTGGCTCTCGGCTCAGCGGCGGCTTTCGGGTACAGCGTTTACGCTCTGTTTATGATGTCGAATGCACAGGCGGCGGGAAATCACGAGCTCGCTATGTCCTATATGCACGAGCTGTGGTTTGAAAGCTCGGGTATGATACTCACGCTGATTACGCTCGGAAAACTGCTTGAGGCTCGTTCCAAGGGCAAAACCACCAACGCTCTCAAAAGTCTGATAAAGCTTGCTCCACAGACGGCGGTGCTTATCCGAAACGGAGAGGAAGTCACCGTGCCGATTGCTGAGGTGAAAATCGGGGATATTTTCGCGGTGAGAGCGGGCGACAGCATTCCCACGGACGGCGTAATAGTCGAGGGAGAAGCGGCGGTAAACGAAGCCGCACTCACGGGCGAGAGCATTCCCGCCGACAAGATTGCGGGTGACGAGGTGTTCGCCGCGACCATCAGCCAATCGGGATATATCCGCTGTCGTGCCACGCGAGTAGGCGAAGATACCTCGCTTTCGCAGATAATAAAGACGGTAAGTGACGCGGCGGCTACCAAAGCCCCCATCGCCAAAATCGCGGACAAGGTGTCGGGGGTGTTCGTCCCTGCAGTTATCGCCATCTCGTTGTTGACTATTGCGGTATGGCTGATTTTGGGAGAGGGCTTCGGATTTGCACTCGAGCGGGGAATTTCGGTTCTCGTAATCTCCTGCCCGTGTGCTTTGGGGCTTGCAACTCCCGTGGCGATTATGGTGGGGAGCGGTATAGGTGCTAGAAACGGCATACTTTTCAAGACCGCAGTCACCCTCGAAAACACGGGAAAAACCGATGTGGTGCTTCTCGACAAGACAGGAACGATAACAAGTGGAGAACCCGAGGTGACGGACGTTATCCCGAACGGCATTCCCGAGGAAGAACTGCTGAAATCAGCACTCTCCATTGAAAAGCGGAGCGAACACCCGCTTGCACGAGCGGTAGTGAAACACGCCGTGGGGCGGGGCTTCTCCCCCGAAGAACCCGAAGCGTTTGAGGTGCTCCGCGGTTCGGGGATTGCGGCAACGCTTTCCGGAAAACGCTATATCGCGGGAAATCTGCGGCTTGCGGAAACGTACTGCGACATTCCCGACAATATGCGGCAGGTCGCCGACAGGCTTGCTTCTGAGGGCAAGACGCCGCTGTTCTTCTGCCGTGACGAGCGGCTTATCGGTATAGTCGCGTGTGCGGATAAAATCAAGGAGGACAGCCCCGCCGCTGTTTCCCGCCTGAAGAATATGGGAATCCGCACTGTTATGCTGACGGGCGACAACAAGGTCACCGCCGAAGCGGTGGGCAAGCTCGCGGGCGTGGACGAGGTGATAGCGGGAGTTCTCCCCGGCGGCAAGGAGGACGTGGTAAAGGAACTCCAAGCGGACGGCTCTCACGTTATTATGGTGGGTGACGGAGTGAACGACGCTCCCGCACTCACCCGTGCAGATATCGGAATTGCGATTGGTGCGGGTTCGGACATCGCCCTTGACGCGGCGGATATAGTGCTGATGAAGAGCAGGCTGTCGGACGTTCCCGCCGCGATTAAGCTGTCACGGCGGACGCTTCTCAACATCAAGGAGAATCTGTTCTGGGCGTTTATCTACAATGTTATCGGAATACCGCTGGCGGCGGGAGTGTGGATAGCGGCGTTCGGCTGGCGGCTGAACCCGATGTTCGGAGCGGCGGCGATGAGCCTGTCGAGCTTCTGCGTGGTGACGAACGCCTTGCGGCTGAATCTCGTCAATATCTACAACGCCAAATCCGACCGCCCGATACGAAAGAGAAAACCAAGTGCGAAAGTGCAACAACCCGTTGGGGTTCGGGGCGAAAGCCCCGAAGCAGGGGTGCGGGGGCGCAGCCCCCGCATTATCCCCCCTCCCTCCGGGAGGGGGGCAGGGGGGTGGGGTACCACTCGTGAAACAACAGATAACACCAACACAAAACAGGAGGAAAAGAATATGGAAATCACACTGAAAATCGAGGGAATGATGTGCGGACATTGCGAAGCCGCAGTCAAGAAAGCACTGGAGGCTATTCCGACCGTAGCCGAGGCAACAGTTTCCCACACCGACGGCACAGCCGTAGTAAAACTCTCCGAGCCTACCGACTTCGAGGTTTTGAAGAAAGCAGTGGAGGATAAAGACTACAAGGTTATCGGATAAAAGGAACAAGCACCGTCCTCGGACGGTGCTTTATCTGTTATTCCTGTTCCTTTTGCTTCTTGTTATAGCGGTGAACCAAAAGCAGAGTGATAATTCCGCTAATAAGTGCGAGTGCGAGCAATACTGCCGCCATAAATTCGTTCGACAGCATTCCGTCTTTTA
>JBJESA010000012.1:0-4895 GCA_051882535.1 Oscillospiraceae bacterium | reverse complement strand
ATACCGAAACGCGTGCGGAGGATATTCTCAAGGTTCCCGACCTGCGTATAATGGCGATTTCCGACGAGGCGGGAGTATATGCAGTCGGCAATCAGAGCGGCAGCCGCTTCTTCATCACCGGTCACTCGGAGTACGACCCCGAAACGCTTGATACAGAGTACCGCCGCGACCTTACCAAGGGCATTAACCCGAAAGTTCCTAAGCACTATTACCCCAACGATAATCCCGCGAATCCGCCCGTTCTGAGTTGGCGTGCACATTCTACGCTGCTTTTCACGAACTGGCTGAACTATTTTGTATACCAGACAACACCGTTTGATATCTCGGGTAAAATATAACAAATTCTCGTTTGTTGTTTTGTGCATTTTGGAAAAAATGTTTGTTGATTGTTGCAAAAAAAGTCGTGTGGTGCTATAATAAAATCAGATATATTGTACGACCTCTGTTTTGTGACGAAAACCAGTTGGAACAACATTCTGAAATGATAGGGGGGCTGCGTTATGGCTGAAGAGATGGTAGTTCATTCGCAGATTGAAATTTCGATTAATCCGAACAATTCTACCGCGTTTGTGTCCTTTACCAGACCGTCGGGCGGCGGTATGGAGCCTACGGCGGAGAAAATTTTAGAGATGCTTGAGGACAGATATGTCTGCCACGGAATCCGTGAGGAAGAAATCCGCAAGGCTGTCGAGAATAAGCGTTATGACGAGAATATCTGCGTAGCACAGTGGGACGCTCCGGTAGACGGCGTTGACGGTTCTATCAAGTATTTCTACAAGACAGACCAGGCGGTACGTCCCGTGGAGAACGAGCAGGGCGAGGTGGATTACAAAAACCTCGGTCTTGTCCGCAATATCACGGCGGGTACTCCTATTGCTATGATTACATTCCCGACCGAGGGCGAGCCGGGTACCGATATTATGGGAAAGCCTGTTCCGCAGAAGGTTGGCGTTCCCGCGAAGTATACGCTTGGTGCGGGTACTACGCTGGTGAACGAAGATACGCAGATTATTGCGGCAGTCGATGGAAACCTCGTGTATAAGAACGGTGCATTCTGCGTTGAGGAAACCCTGCTTATTAACGGCGATGTCGAGGTTGCTACCGGCAATATCGACTTTATCGGTGCGGTGGTTGTAAAGGGAAGCGTTTTTGAGGGATTCCGCGTTTCTTCCAAGCAGAGCATAACGGTAAACGGTACAGTAAGCGGAGCGGAACTTGTGGCTGACGGCAACATCAGCGTCAAGGTTGGTGCGATTAATTCCACCATCACTTGTAAGGGCGATGTCAAGCTGGGCTTCTGCGAGAATACCAAAATTCAGTGCGACGGCACGGTGGACAGTGCTACATTCGTAGGCGGAGAGGTGTTTGCAGGCCAGAAGATAATCGCGTCCGGCAAGGGCGTTATGATGGGCGGCAAGTACACTGCGTTGGACGGTGTGGAAGCGTCGGTTATCGGCTCGGAGAAGTACGTTAAGACGGAGATTACGCTTGGCAACAATGCCGTGCTTTCCAAGGAACGCGATACGCTCAATAAGTCGATTGATAAGATGGAAGACCAGGCAGACCAGCTGGGCAAGGTGCTGGCTACTCTGTCCGAGATACAGAAGAAGGGCAAGCTGCCGCCCGAGCGGGAGCAGATGAAGACGGACGCACTTCGCAGCAGACTTAAACTACAGCAGGAAATTAAGAAGGCAAACAAGCGAATTGAAGAAATTGAGGAGGCATTGAAGCTCACTCAGAATCTGTCGGTTGTGTGCAAGCGAATGATGTATCCGGGCGTTACATTGAGAATCAACAACTGCATACTTAGCGTGAATGCAGTCGAGAACCGCGTTCGTGCAACGGTAGACGGCGGCGAGATAGTATTCAGACCCGCATAAGCTAAAATAATTCTGAGGGCAAGCAGTCGCTTGCCCTCTCAGGCTGTCGATAAAGCCCCATCTACTTCGTCAACGGCTTGTTGGCAGGCACAAAGCCTAGCCAACAAGCCGTTTCCTCGTATCTTGAGCTTTTTCGCCAGCCTGTTTGCATACTTTTTCTGCGAGACACCCCCACCCCCAACCAAAGCTCGGGCGGAGCGAAGCGACGCACGAGATTTAGCCCTCCCCAAAGGTGAGGGGGTGAGGATTTTTCTGTTGACTTTTGGCGGGGATTGTGTTATAATAAATATGTATTGCAAAAAAGTATGTTAATTATGTAAATATCTGGCAAGAAAGGGAGAAAAAGTAAAATGTCTCGTGTTCGAGTGGGATTAGATATAGGTTCTACCACCGTTAAGGCGGCAATTATTGATGAGGATAACAACCTGCTGTTCAGCCGATACCAGCGGCATTTTTCCGATATCCGCAAGACAGTTTCGGATATTATAGCCGAGGTGGGTGCTGAGGTTAAGGGCAAGCAGGTGAGTATTGCTGTAACCGGCTCGGGTGGAATATCCGTGTCCAATTGGCTGGGAATTCCGTTTGTGCAGGAGGTTGCGGCGGGAACGGACGCTATCCGTGCGTTGATTCCGCAGACTGATGTCGCAATTGAGCTTGGCGGCGAGGACGCTAAGATTACATATCTCACCGGTGGTCTGGAGCAGCGTATGAACGGCTCGTGTGCGGGCGGTACTGGTGCTTTTATCGATCAGATGGCGGCACTTCTTAACACCGATATCGGCGGTCTGAACGAGCTTGCGAAAGAACATACCACCATCTACCCCATTGCCTCCCGCTGCGGCGTTTTCGCAAAGAGCGATATTCAGCCGCTGCTTAACGAGGGTGCATTGAGAAGTGATGTTGCCGCGTCTATTTTCCAGTCTGTGGTAAACCAGACGATAAGCGGTCTGGCGTGCGGTAAGCCCATTCGCGGAAACGTTGCGTTCCTCGGTGGACCGCTTCACTATCTCTCTGAACTGCGTCAGCGTTTTATCGAAACGCTGAATCTCAGCCCCGAAAACATTATTTTCCCCGAGAACGCCAACCTGTTTGTGGCAATCGGCTGTGCATTGTCGGAAGAAGCTGCGGAAATCAACTTTGACGAGTTTGCCGAGCGTGCAAAGAACCTCGGCGGCAATCAGCTCCGCGAAGTGGAGCGGCTTGCACCGCTTTTCACCAACGAGGACGAGCTTGCGGACTTCCGCTCCCGTCACGCAAGGTCGGTTATTCCCACGGCTGACATCAAAGAGCAGCAGGGAGCGTGCTACCTCGGTATTGATGCGGGTTCTACCACCACAAAGGCGGTGCTTATCAATCAAAATGCCGAGATTATCTACTCGTATTATGCGGGAAATCAGGGCGACCCGCTGAAATCCACAATTGGCATACTCAAGGAAATCTACAGTGTTCTCCCCGAGGGAGCGTACATACAGAAAACCTGTACCACCGGTTACGGCGAACACCTTATCAAGGCGGCACTTGGTGCTGACTTCGGCGAAATCGAAACCATGGCACACTACAAGGCGGCAGATAGGCTGCTTCCCGGTGCGGAGTTTATTCTCGACATCGGCGGTCAGGATATGAAGTGTATGCGTGTCAAGAACGGCGAAATCGAGAGCATTCTCCTCAACGAGGCTTGCTCCAGCGGCTGCGGTTCGTTTATCGAAAACTTCGCAAATGCACTGGGTATGACAAGTGCGGAGTTTGCGGTGCTTGGCCTTTCGGCGGAGAATCCCGTTGACCTTGGCTCCCGCTGCACCGTGTTTATGAACTCGCGTGTCAAGCAGGCACAGAAAGAGGGTGCGACTGTCGCTGATATATCGGCGGGACTGTCCTATTCTGTTGTGAAGAATGCACTTTTCAAGGTAATAAAGCTGCGTGATACCGCAGAAATGGGCGAGAAAATCATCGTTCAGGGCGGTACGTTTATGAACGACAGCGTTCTGCGTGCGTTTGAGCTGATTGTCGGAAAGAACGTCGTTCGTCCCGACAAGGCGGGACTTATGGGTGCATACGGCTCCGCTCTTATCGCGTTGGAGCGTGACGACGGACAGCGTGGCGGCATTTTCTCGCTCGATAAACTCGAGAATTTCAAGGTAGAGAAAACTGCGGCACGCTGCGGACGCTGCTCGAATAACTGTTTGCTTACTATTACGAAATTCCCCGATGGTTCGCGTTATATCAGCAACAACCGCTGCGAACGCGGAGCGGGAAATGTTTCGACTGCCGAGAAACTCCCGAATTTGTACGACTTCAAGTACCATCTTCTCTTTGACAGAGAGTGTCTGCCCGCAGAATCTGCTCCACGCGGCGTAATCGGACTGCCGAGAGTGCTGGGAATGTACGAGAACTATCCGTTCTGGCATAAGCTGTTCACCGAGCTTGGATTCTCGGTTAAGCTGTCGCCGAAGTCCTCCCGTGCAATCTACGATATGGGTATCGAAACAATGCCCAGCGAGAGCGTTTGCTATCCCGCAAAGCTGGCACACGGACACATTCAGGCGTTGATTGATGACGGAGTGAAGCTGATATTCTATCCCGCTCTTCCCTACGAAATGAATGACGACAACGGCGGCGACAACCACTACAACTGCCCCGTAGTCGCTACATACAGCGAGGTTATCAGAAATTCCGTTCCCGAATTACGCCGTGATGTTATGCTGATGAACCCGTTTTTGCCGATTTTCCACCCCAAGCGTATGGCGGAGAGGCTTTTTGAGGAATTCTCCAAGTCGCTGAAAGGCTTGAAAATCACAAAGGCGGAAATACAATCAGCACTGGACAAGGCGTATGCCGCAGACGCTGAATTTAAGGCTGAAATGCGTCGCAAGGGCGAGGAAACGCTGAATTACCTCAAAGAAAACGGCAAACGCGGCATAGTGCTGTCGGGACGTCCGTATCACGTTGACCCCGAGATAAACCACGGACTTCCCGAGATGATTTCGGGATACGGCTTCGCGGTGCTTACCGAGGACA
>JBJESA010000011.1:0-4950 GCA_051882535.1 Oscillospiraceae bacterium | reverse complement strand
AGGGCTATTTTGTAATATCCCGCCGTGCTATGACTTGCTGTGCAGATGATATTCAGGTTGTCGGAATTCTCGTAAAGTCGCCCGATGAAGCAAAGTGGAAAGACGGCGACTGGGTAGAGGTAACAGGAAAAATAGTTGCTGAAAAACAGGCGTGCTACAAGGGAACGGGGCCCGTTATTCTTGCAGACAGTATTCTTGAAACCGAGAAAGCCGACAGCGAACTGGTATATTTTAACTGATATGGCGAAAAATTTTACAGTAAGACTTTCAGATGATAGGAGAGCCGTTGAAATTCTCGACCAGACGCTGCTTCCGAATGAGATAAAGTATCTCAGACTTCAAAGTGCCGAGGCTATCTATGAGGCAATTTATATGCTTCGTGTGCGTGGAGCACCTGCAATCGGTGTTGCCGCGGGGTTCGGAATGTATGTGCTTGCACAGCAGATTCCCGATGATGAAAATTTTCCTTCGGAACTCAGAAAAATTGGTGATTACCTTATCAGCTCACGTCCCACGGCAGTGAACCTCTCCCACGCAGTTAAGCGTATGCTGTTCTGGGCAGGCAATTCGGACAAGCAAACCGCACTCCCGCGTTTATATGACGAGTGCTGTGCAATTTATGAGGAAGACGTGGCAATGTGCAAAGCAATCTCTGAATACGGACTGACACTTGTCAAGGACGGTGACGGGATACTCACGCATTGCAATGCCGGTGCTCTCGCAACCTCCGAGTATGGCACGGGACTGGGACCGCTTCTGCTCGGTGCTGAACGCGGAATGAATTTTCACGTTTATTGTGATGAAACGCGGCCGCTGCTTCAAGGTGCAAGGCTTACGAGTTTTGAACTTAGCAATGCGGGGATTGATACAACATTAATCTGCGATAATGCCGCTTCGTTATTAATGAAGCAAGGTAAAATTCAAGCGTGCTTTGTCGGCTGCGATAGAGTAGCCGCAAACGGTGATACCGCAAATAAAATCGGAACTCGCTCTGTCGCTGTCAATGCGAAATATCACGGTGTTCCGTTTTATGTGTTCTGCCCAAGTTCGACTATTGATTCTAATTGCGAAAACGGCGACCAAATTGTTATTGAGGAACGCCCCGCCGATGAAATCAAGACGAAATTCTTTGAAAAGCCTGTTGCACCCGATAACGTAAAGTGTTTTAATCCGGCATTTGATGTAACGGACGCAGAACTCATAACGGCTATTGTCACAGAAAAGGGAATTTGCAGATACCCCTACGACAAATCGTTAAAGGAACTATTTAAATAATCCGATTAGGAGAAAATTATGAAACTCAGATTCTACAACGCGAAAATTCTCACAATGGAGAATGAAAATATCATTAACGGCGAACTCTGCACCGACGGTGGCAAAATATCCTATGTAGGGACAGATGTGCAGAAAGGCGATTTTGACCGCGAAATTGATTTGAAAGCGAATTTGATTATCCCGGGTTTCAAAAATGCACATACACATACTGCGATGACTTTCCTTCGTTCGTTCGCTGATGATTTACCGCTTAATGATTGGCTGTATAATCAGGTTTTTCCGCATGAGGCAAAACTTACAGAGGAGGCTATTTATGTCTTTACTCAACTCGGTAATATGGAGTATCTCACCGGTGGCATAACTTCTTCGTTTGATATGTACTTCAAACTCCCTAGTTTTGCCAAGGCTAATACCGATATGGGCTTTCGCACAGTAATCTGTGGCTCTATCAATGACTTTGGCGGAACAGTTGAAGAGTGCGAAGAAGAATACAACACTTACAACAACTTAAATCCGCTGGTTTCCTATCAACTGGGATTCCACGCGGAATACACTACAAAGCGTGAAATCCTCGAGGGAATGGCAGCACTATCCCAAAAATACAAAGCCCCGCTTTTTGCTCATAACAGCGAAACAAAGTCCGAGGTAGAGGGTTGTCACGAGCGTTACGGAATGTCGCCGACACAGCTTTTCGACAAGCTCGGAATGTTCGAGTACGGTGGAGGCGGATTCCACTGCGTGTATTTTGACGAAAAAGATATGGAAATCTTCCGCGAGAAAAATCTTTGGATGGTCACCAACCCAGCATCAAACTTAAAACTCGCAAGCGGAATTGCCCCTATTTGCGAAATGAAACGCAATGGTATGAAGAACTTCGCAATCGGAACAGACGGAGCTGCTTCCAACAATTGCCTTGATATGTTCAAGGAGATGTTCCTTGTGGCAGGTCTTCAGAAGGTCAAGGAAAATGACGCTGCGGCTTGTCCCGCATTTGAGGTGCTGGAGATGGCAACAAAGGGCGGAGCTCTTGCAATGGGACTCACGGACTGCGATGTATTGGCAGCAGGGAAGTGTGCGGATTTTGCCGTAATCGACCTCAACCAGCCGAATATGCAGCCGCTTCACAACATTGCAAAAAATCTCGTATATGCGGGCTCAAAACAGAATGTGAAAATGACTATTGTAGACGGAAAAATTCTGTACGAGGACGGGAAGTTTACTACAGTAGACGCAGATGAGATTTACGAGCGTGCAAATAAACTCGCCCAACAAATCTGCGGTGATTAAATTTTGGAAAGATTTGAGAGGATAATATGCCGTTTTTACCTGTTAGCAAAGAGGATATGAAAGAACGCGGAATAGAGCAGTTTGACTTTATCTGCGTTACCGGTGACGCTTATATCGACCACCCGACTTTTGGAATCGCGATTATTTCGCGAATGATAGAAGCCGCGGGTTTTTCTGTGGGCATCATCGCACAGCCGCTCTCCGATGCGGATTACCGCCGACTCGGAAAGCCGCGTTACTGCTTTATGGTGACAGGCGGAAATATCGATAGTATGGTTTCTAACTACACGGTTGCTCTGAAAAAACGCAATGACGACGCATATTCCCCCGGAGGAAAGGGCGGTCGCCGTCCCGACCGTGCGGTTATCACCTATTGTAAGGCACTCAAGCGTCTGTTCCCCGATACGGAAATTGAAATCGGTGGACTTGAGGCTTCGCTTCGTCGATTTGCACATTATGATTATTGGAGCGACAGCGTAATGCCGTCCATTCTGGTAGACAGTGGTGCAGATTTTCTTATGTACGGAATGGGCGAGGTTACGCTCTCCGAGATGCTCAACCGTTTCAAGCAAGGGCAAAAACTCGCGGATATGCACGACTTACGAGGTATCTGCTATCTCACCAAACCGGAAAATACTCCTATTGGTGCGGTACAGTGTGACAGCTTCGAGATAGTTCGCGAGAACAAGAAAGCGTATGCCAAGTCCTGTCGTAAACAGTATGACGAGCAAGACGAAGTATATGGACGAACCATAGTCCAGCGTCACGGCAATATGATGTTGGTTCAGAATCCCCCCCAACGTTCCATCACACAAGCAGAGTTCGACTACACCTACGAGTTGCCGTATATGCGTGCGTATCACCCGATGTATGAAAAAGATGGGGGAGTACCCGCTATCCAAGAGATTGAATTCTCTATAACACACAACCGCGGTTGTTACGGTTTCTGTAACTTCTGTTCAATCGCACTACATCAAGGGCGAAAAGTCCAGACAAGAAGTGAGGATTCCGTTTATAATGAAGCCGTAATGCTCTCGGAAAAGCCGAATTTCAAGGGCTATATCCACGATGTCGGGGGGCCCACCGCAAACTTCCGCCACCCATCTTGCTCAAAACAGGAGGAACACGGGCTTTGCAAAGGAAGAAAATGCCTTGCACCAACGCCTTGCAAGAATATCAACCCCGACCACTCCGATTATATCGCACTTCTTCGCAGACTTCGTTCAATCAAGAAAGTGAAGAAGGTATTCATTCGCTCGGGTATCCGCTTTGACTATATGCTTCTTGAAAAGAACAACGCTTTTCTCGATGAACTCGTTGAACATCATGTTAGCGGTCAATTGAAAGTAGCACCCGAGCACGCTTCCAATAGGGTACTCGATTTGATGGGAAAACCGCATATCGAAGTTTACGAAGAATTCGAAAAACGGTTTTATGCTTCTACTAAAAAATGCGGAAAGGAACAATATCTTGTTCCGTATTTGATGTCTTCCCACCCGGGGTGTACACTGGCAGACGCAATTGAACTCGCCGTTTTTGAGAAGAAGCACAATATACGCCCCGAACAAGTGCAGGACTTCTACCCGACACCGGGAACAATTTCTACGGCAATGTTCTACACGGGACTTAACCCGTACACAATGGAACCGCTCTTTGTCCCAAGAACATCGGAGGAAAAGGCTATGCAACGTGCTTTGTTGCAGTATTTTATGCCTAAAAACCGTGCACTTGTCGAAAAGGCACTTACCATCGCCAAAAGACGTGATTTGATTGGTCATGGTAAAGACTGCCTTATTGCTCCCGACAACAAACCCGCAAAAAGGAACGTAAAAAATGGTAGCCAAGAAAAGAAAACGAAGAAGAATAAAACCTAAAGTTCTTCTGACAAAAATCCGCAATATATTTGCAGTTATCTTAACGATAATTGGCGGATTTTTCTGGCTGAATGACCATTATTTGTTTATTGATGGAATTCCGACAACTTATGAGATAATAGCATATTTCGGGCATTCCCACAAACCTTATGTCAAACTCCAAGACGGGGAGAGCTCGGTGAGTTTTATTGACGTGGGGCAAGGAGATTGCACCTTGATACGTTCAGGGAACAAGAGCATTCTAATTGACTGCGGTGAGTCGGAAAATTCAGACATCGTAATCGGATTTCTGAATTACGCAGGTGTGCGGAAGTTGGATATGGTGATAGTGTCGCACCCTCATTCTGACCACTACGGAGGAATGGAAGCGATAATCAAAAAATTCAAGACCGACCTTGTTCTTATGCCCGAGGTAGATGAAGCTGATATTTCTGACTACCTTATGTATGCAAGATTTATGAATACTATCTCTGAACGTGGTATCGAATGCAGAGCACCGATAATAGGAGAAACA
>JBJESA010000010.1:0-4977 GCA_051882535.1 Oscillospiraceae bacterium | reverse complement strand
CCCCAAGGGCTTCGGCAGCGAGAATATGAGCCGTCTGAAGATGTTCACCCCGTCTGCGACAAAGGAAGACATCATCAAGTTTGTAGTAGAAACTGTATCTGTAGCAGGAAGCAACCCCTGCCCTCCCATCGTAGTCGGAGTTGGTATAGGCGGCGACTTTGAGTACTCCGCTCTCCTTGCGAAGAAGGCTCTCTGCCGTGATTTAAATACCCGCAATCCACACCCGCTTTACAATGAGATGGAGAAAACCATGCTCTCCGAAATCAACAAGCTGGGAATAGGCTCTCAAGGATTCGGCGGAACGGTAACAGCCCTGTACGTCAACATAGAACAGGCACCCACCCATATCGCGGGACTGCCGGTAGCGGTCAATATGGGATGTCATGTTACACGTCACGCAGAAAAAACAATTTAACCCTATTTTTCTTGCAGCATTTTTCTAATTTGCTCGGTATTATTATCAGAACAGGGAGTTTTTATGGAATTATCGCTTGTCACTGCCGAAAGTTTTGACGAGGTTATGCGGCATTATACGCCGACAGTTTACCGAATCGCATTTACTCGGCTGAAAAATCCGACCGATTGTGAGGATATCACCCAAGACGTATTTGTTCGGTACTTCAGGGCAAACCTCACATTCGAGAGCGAAGAACACCGCAAAGCATGGCTTATTCGCTGTGCAATCAACTGCGTAAACACATTTGCAACCTCCGCCTGGGCACGTCACAGAGGCGAAACCGAAGACCTCGAAAACCTCGCCGAAAGCGAAGCCTTGAGCGAGAATACCACCGAAAATGCAGTTGAGAAGAAAGAACTTCGCCGAACCGTCATTGAAGCGGTGATGAAACTTCCCGAAAAGTACCGAATACCCGTCCACTTGTTTTACTTTGAGGATATGCCAACCGCACAAATCGCTCAAGTTACCAACACACGTGAGAGTACGGTACGTTCACAGCTGACACGTGCAAGGAAAATGCTGGAAAATCTTCTGAAAGGGGTTGAATTTTAATGGATTTCAAACAGCAATACCAAACCGAAATGCAGCATATCTCCCCTTCCGAAGAGCAGTGCGAAAAAATTCGTGCCAGAGTATACGAGGAAATACAAAAGCCGCAGAGTGTTCAAATGGCACAAAAACACAAAAAGCCGCTCCCGCTGAAAGCAATCGCTATCACAGGAGCATCTGCCGCTTGTTTAGTGCTGGTAGCAACATTTGCACTCCGGTTCTCGATACCAAACAAAGAAAGTATTGATACTGCCGGAGGAGCTGCACCCGCGGAAATGTACCAAGAATCTGCAAGAGCCAATGATATGAATGATATTGCAAACTACGGAACAATATCATCGAATGTCGCAATAGCAACACAAGATACTGTCGCTCCAGAATCAAAAAACACCTTACTGCCCGAGGCGACAGAAAATAAAAGCTCAGAATCTATCGGTGGTGACACGGTGCAAGTTGTTCTCAAAATAGTATTCAGCGAAGATATTACGAAGTGTGAAATATACAAAGGCGATGAGTATAAAAAATACGCACTCTCAAATAACGCTCCGCTGAAAACGGAAAATGAGTCGCTGCTTGAGGAAATTCCGGCAATTAACAGCAGCCTGAACAAAACGCTGTTCATCTATTTTAAGGACAACGTGATGTGGGTTTACAATGAAAACAAAGAGTTCATCGGTGCGTTTGCCGAGATTTCCTGAACACACTAAAAGAATTAAGCGGAACTTCTTTCAAGCTCCGCTTCTTTTTGGGTTTCCCCTTGAATATAATATCAATTGTGTTGATTAGGTGAATTTTTTAGAAAAATTTGTGATTTTTGTGAAAAACCACTTGCATTGTTGAAAACTTTGTGCTATAATTAATATAAAGACAATGATAAGTATCATTGTGAGAATTTTTAATTAATGGCATTTACATAATGTCCAAATCTTTTTCAAACAATCAACTCGTACCCAACATATACCCTAAAGGAGTGATTTTGATGTCAGGACTTGAAAAGGCTGTTGAAAATAGTGGCAACTTTGCGTTTGCTATGCAGTATAAGCCCGATTTCCCAATCAACTTTTTTTGCGGGGATAATCCTTTTTCTGAAAGTAAAACAGTGTCGCTTGGAAAAATTATTCACCCCGACGACTTCCAACCTTTCTGTGACGTAATCAGCGACATTATTGGCAGACATAGCGAGGATCTTAAAGTTCACGTCAGACTTAAAACCCGTGAGCACTACCGTTGGTACTATGTAAGTGCCGCTCCCGAATTCAGCGAGAATGGCAGCTTCACCGGTTTGAGCGGTATGATGTTCGATGTTACGGAATACCTCGACTGCGAGGGCGAGGACGCTGTAATGAGCAGCTTCCGTAAAAAAATAGAGGGTTCTCTGCGGTCAGCGAAAAACACGCCAAAACTTCTCGATCTTCTTGGTTTGGAGTATCTCGAACGAATTCAAATGCCGTTTTCGCATATTGAAGGCCTGTATTCCGCAATTGTCGACGAGAACGGTGAAGTAATAGCAACCGCTCTCGGGCAGGATAAGAAGCTCAACCTCAATAAAATGAGCTACCAACGCAAAAAGAATATCCGCATCAAACACCAGACAGCAGGCACTTGGATTATTGCAGGAGAATCCATTGACGAGGTGAACAACTCCGCCGACCTGCTTGAAACAATGGTTCAAACCGTTTCGGAAATCGCCAACTCCTACATTATGATTTACGAGGAGATGGAAAATTCCCGCAATGCAAATAAGTTGCTGGGTCAGAATTTTGAGGATCAGATTCTGGTAAATAATATCTATTCCATGATTCTGCAATGCACAAGCACTTCATCTGCGTTCGGAGAAGTAATTCCGCTTATCAAGGAATACTACTCTCTTGATGAGGTTCTTTTCTTCGATGACAGCGTTCGCCCTATCAAAATGTTCCAGTGTTCGGACAAGGGTGGAATTGTACCTCTGTCCTCTACCGTTCCATTCAATGAGTATATCGACAAGGAATTGGAATACAATGATGTCCTCTGTATGAAAGAAGACGAGGTTATCCACAACGGCAGTGAGAGAAGCTGTGCCCTGTCCCGCGTTTACGAAAACGGCAAATCCCGCGGTGTGCTGATGTTCATCTCCAGTGAAACCGATAAAAATTGGACAAACCGCGACAGAAAAGTGCTGAAAAGCATCACCCAGATTGTTTCAACGGTTATCTACCGTATCTTTATGGAGAACGAGCTTGCCGCTTCTCAGGAACACCTTACACGGCTCGCATATTACACGCCCAACACAGGTATCCCTAACCGCAGTGCGTTCGAGCGTGATTTTACGCAGGCTATGGAAAATAAGCAAAGCGGTGCGGTTATTTCCGTGGAAATCTCCAATCTAAAAAAACTCTCCGAAATCTATAACGCACATTATGCCGAGCAGATTATCAGCAGTATTGCGGAGTATATTTCAGCTATACCCACCACCGGTACAAAGAAAGTTTACCAGTTCTCCAACGATATACTGTTTGTGTTGGTAACCGGTGCTACACGCCAGACGGCAGGTGCATTTGCACATACGATTTTATCAAAATTCTGCTCGCCTTGGTTCTTGAACGACACCGAAAACAAGATTGACGTCTTTGCGGGACTTACTATGTTCCCCGAGCACGTCGATGATGTTGCGGAATGCGTCCGTGCCGCAACCCGCACGCTCCGTCTTGCAAAAGACCGCAATATGCGTGACGTAGTAAACTATTCGGACGACCTCGAGGAGAAACTTAACGACTATCTCCACCTCAAGCAGATGATTTCCGTTTCCGCAGAGAACGACTTCACCAACTTCTACTTCCTCTACACCCCCATTGTGGATTCCACCACAGGCGAATTGGTATGCTGCGAGGCACACCTCTTCTGGGGAAACGGCGATATAATAGTCCCCCGCGACCGTTTTCTGCCAATCATTGACAGAATGGGAATGTCAGAGGAGATATACACGTTTGTTCTCGAACGAATCTGTGAGTTCTGTTCAGCCGTTCGCGAATGTGGACTTCCGAAATTCTTCGTCAGCTTCTCGCCACCCGAGAAAATTCTGTTACTCGACGAAAGCGTTATAGCGGTAAGACGCTCGCTGCTCGAGTACTCACTCCCCCCCGATGCACTCAGCATCTGCGTTTCCGGCTCAAACGGCACACTCGCAAACCACAACTTGAAACAATTGGCTGCCTTGGGTGTGAATATCGTGGTAGATGATGAGGACGGCAATTTCTTCACCGACGCTCCGATTGAAAACCCGAATGTCAATATGATAAAGCTCAAATGCAGCCGCTTGTCTGACGACCCCGTTTCGGAGGCTTTCGTCAAGTCGCTTATCGAGCGTGCCCACGAGAAGAATATCCGAGTATGCGTAAATGGTGTCGACAATGCCGACGACCTCAAAAACGCCGCATCCTTTAATGCGGACTTGGTTCAGGGAATCATCAACGGACGTCCGCTCCACACTTCGGAGTTCATTAAAAAGATGGTTATGAACCGTTCGGTGAGATAAAACCTCGCAAAATGCGTTTTTTGCCTTTGCATAAACGTTAATACCCTGATTTTGCTTTGTTAAAAAAGCCGAAGTTTTTTCAAAAAACCTCGGCTTTTTATATTTTTCAGCGGAATTTAAGATTTTCTTTACAATAAACAAAATTTCTATTGCAAACCGTGAAAAAAAGTTATATAATAATAGAGGTGGCTGTTTTACGCCACACTTGGAATTTTTTGGGTGTACAATGAAAGAAATTTTAAACTATCTACGAAATTATTTTAAGCATGTTGACAAGATACTCCCGCTTATATGCATTGGATTAACCGCTTTTGATTTATTCCTGGTAAACTCAATGACTGTTACAGGTTATATCAGCGGCGGTACTTTCAAGACTTTTGTCAATGAACAGACTTTCCGGACTCAGGTTATAGCAGCAATTCTGGGTATTGGTGCATCGTTCGTGGTAAGCCTGTTC
>JBJESA010000009.1:0-4977 GCA_051882535.1 Oscillospiraceae bacterium | reverse complement strand
ATAGCTTTTCCGTTAAGACATCTCTGTCTGTAAGAATACTGCTTGATCAGTTATTTGCTAAAGGCTATGACAGAACAAATGGAGAACCGTGCTCGCTTATGACCGCGAATAACATTCCCATGCTGCTGATTCAAAGCAGACACGACGGATTGATAAATTTTTCGTGTGCAGAACGATTTTATGAAAAGGCAAAGTGCGTTGGAAACGAATGTGAACTCTACGAGGTTGTTGATAAGAAGAATACGCATTCATGGTATACGGCTGGAATGTTTCTTGAAACACGAAAAGAAAACCAAGGATTAGACAAATTTTTTTCATGGATCGAAAACGTATAATTTAGCAGTAATACAAATTTCAATTCATCTGCCAAATGAAAAACAAGCTCAAGAGGTTTTTCTCTTGGGCTTTTTGCCCCTTGTCGGGCGAGTTTTGTTTTGCGGAGTTTGAACGGTGCATATTGTCCCGAGTTTGTGGGATAATACTTCCAAAATCTACTTTGGGAGGAATTCTTATGTACTACACAAAGATTGAAAAGGTTGTCGGGCGGGAAATTCTCGATTCGCGGGGAAATCCCACGGTTGAAGCGGAAGTCCATCTCGCGGACGGAACGGTGGGATTCGGTGCGGCTCCGAGCGGGGCTTCAACTGGCGAGTTCGAGGCGGTGGAGCTTCGCGATAAGGACTCCAACCGCTACGGCGGCAAGGGCACTAAAAAGGCGGCGGAGCATATCTCCAACGAAATCGAAAAGGCGATTCTGGGGCAGGACGCCTGCGACATCTACACTATCGACTTGGCAATGAGTGCCGCCGACAACACGAAAACCAAATCCAACTACGGTGCGAATGCTATTCTCGCAACGTCTATTGCGTGTGCGAGAGCGGCTTCGTTATCTCTGGGCATTCCGCTCTACCGTTTCTTAGGCGGTATTTCGGGGAACTGCTTGCCTGTCCCGATGATGAACATCTTAAACGGCGGCGCTCACGCGGCGAACACGGTCGATGTGCAGGAATTTATGATTATGCCTGTGGGGGCGGTTTGCTTTAAGGACGCACTGAGAGAATGTGCGGAGGTGTTCCACGCGTTGGCGGGGATTCTCAAATCCAAGGGGCTGGCGACTTCCGTGGGGGACGAGGGCGGCTTCGCCCCGAACTTTAACAGCGACGAGGAAACGCTCGACTGCATTCTCGCGGCGATTGAAAAGGCGGGTTACAAGCCCGAGAAGGACTTTATGCTGGCAATTGACGCGGCAGCTTCGGAATGGAAGGGTGGCGAAAAGGGCAAGTACAAGCTGCCTAAGGCGGGGACGGAGTTCACGAGCGAGCAGCTTATCGACCACTGGGAGAAGCTGTGCAGCAAATATCCTATTATCTCGATTGAGGACGCTTTGGACGAGGAGGATTGGGACGGCTGGAAGAAGCTTACCGAGCGGCTGGGAAAACGTGTTCAGCTGGTGGGGGACGACCTGTTCGTAACCAACGTGGAGCGAATTGAAAAGGGCGTCCGCGAGGGTTGTGGCAACTCCGTGCTGATTAAACTCAATCAGATAGGCACGGTATCCGAAACGCTGGAGGCGATTAAGACGGCTCACAAGGCGGGATATACCGCGATTGCCTCCCATCGTTCGGGCGAAACGGCGGACACCACCATCGCAGACCTCGCCGTGGCGATGAACACCCGCCAGATTAAGACAGGAGCACCCTCGCGTTCGGAGCGTGTGGAGAAATACAACCGACTTCTCCGCATTGAGGAGGAACTCCGAACAGCCGCAAGATACAGAGGTATGGACGCATTTAACGTTGGCAGAAAATAATGAGAAAAAATTTTTAAAAACCCCTTGACAAAGTAAAATGAGTGTGGTATAATGTATCGGTAAAGCAGAGCTACACACTCTCACCCGCCGGCGGCGTGGCGGCTTCAAACGATTTGAAGCACGGGCGTTTTGTTTAGTCAGGCGTGGTTGTTTAATGTGAATTACCTTTCGGGGTTGTTATGTTAAGCGTGAGTAGTGTATACTCACGCTTATTGTTTTTGAGAGGCACGGTTTGGCGGGGCTTCGGTCACAGTGAATGGTGCTTCAAAACTAAATTTCTTATGTAAGGTGGTGCTTAACAATCGGCACGAAAGAACAGCTCATCAATGAGGATATCCGCGAGAAAGAAGTCCGCGTAATCGGAGCGGACGGCACTCAGCTTGGCATTATGTCCAGTGCAGAGGCTCTCCAGAAGGCAGTAGAGGCTGACCTTGATTTGGTTATGATTTCTCCCACTGCGAATCCTCCGGTATGTCGTATCATGGACTACGGCAAGTACCGTTTCGAGCAGACAAAACGCGAAAAGGAAGCAAGAAAGAACCAGAAGATTGCTGACGTTAAGGAGATTAAGATGTCCCTTAACATCGACACCAACGATTTCAATATCAAGGTGAAGAACGCGATTAAGTTCCTTCAGGGTGGGGATAAGGTAAAGGTTACCGTTCGTTTCCGCCGTATGAGAGAGCTCACGCACGTCAATCTCGGAGAAGAATTGATGAAGAGATTCTGCGATGCGGTTGCAGAGTACGGCTCGTCCGACAAGCCGTCCAAGCTCGAGGGACGCAACTATGCGGTTGTGTTAAGCCCCAAGAAGTAAGAGCAAATTTGATTATTGAGTGCACGGCATTCGCGGTACACTTGAGAGAATACTAAGGAGGAAAAAATAATGCCTAAGATTAAAACACACAGCGGCGCTAAGAAGCGTTTTAAGCTGACAGGAACAGGTAAGGTTAAAATGCAGCACTGCGGAAAGCGTCACATTCTTACCAAGAAGTCTACCAAGCGTAAGAGAGGTCTGCGTCAGGGTGCTTATGCTGATTGCACCAACGTGGCTCAGGTTAAGAGCCTCATTCCCTACAAATAAGAGAGTTCAATCATAAAATAGGAGGACAATAGAAATGGCAAGAATCAAGGGTGCACTTGCTACACGCAAGAGAAGAAATAAGACCCTCAAGCTCGCAAAGGGCTACTGGGGTGGTAAGAGCAGACTGTTTAAGACCGCTAAGGAAGCGGTAATGAAGTCCGGTCAGTACGCATACATCGGAAGAAAGCAGAAGAAGAGAGATTTCAGACGTCTTTGGATTGCAAGAATCTCTGCTGCCTGCAAGGCTAACGGAATGAACTATTCTTCATTCATGAACGGTCTTAAGAAGGCTAACATCACACTCAACAGAAAGGTTCTTTCTGAAATCGCTATCAATGATGCAGCAGGCTTTACCGCTCTCACTGAGAAGGCTAAGGCGGCTCTTTAATTTGATTTTATTCTCACGTCCGATTTCGGACGTGAGATTTTCGCATTTATTGGGGGTGATTTTTTGGGGACAATTTCGACAAATTCGGAGATTTCTTCGAGGAAAAATAAGAATGTCGTTTTGATGCGGGCATTGCTTCGCGAGCGGTCGGAAAGACGAAAAAACCGCCTTTTCGCGGCTGAGGGCGACCATCTTTGCGGGGAGATTGCGAGTATAGCCGAGGACGGTGATGTAGCACTGTTTCTATACACCGAAAAAGCCTCCGAAAAGTACCCGAGTACTGTTGAAAGACTGTGCGGAAGGTGCCGCGAGAGCTTTTGCATAACGGAAGATTTAGCGGAATATATTTCCGATACGAAGTCCTCACAGGGGCTGTTTGCGGCGTGTGCTGTGCGGGCACGGGCTATCCCCGAAAGTGCGGAAAAGGTCGTAATACTCGACGGAGTGCAGGACCCGGGGAACGTGGGCACTATCATTCGCACGGCGGAAGCGTTGGGATTTGGCGGTGTGATTTTCACGGGTGCGTGTGCTGACGTGTATTCGCCGAAGGTGCTGCGGGCTTCGATGGGGAGTGTGCTGCGGCTGCCTTTTGAGGAGCAGTCTGCGGCTTCGCTTGGCGGTAGACTTGAGGGCTTTTCCCTTTACGCTGCGATGCTTGATGAAAACGCGGCTCGTCTGGGGGCGGAGAAGTTCCCGAAAAGAACTGCGGTTGTAATCGGCAGCGAGGGCGGCGGTGTTTCACCCGAAATTGCGGCGATATGCGGCAAGAAACTTTATATTCCCATAAGCGGTGCGGAGAGCCTGAATGCGGCAATTGCAGCGGCTATCATTATGTGGGAGATTTCAAATAGTTAGCAGTTAGTTATGCCACTCAAATCGTGGCACGGTGATGGAAGTTTAAGCAGACGGAACATTGTTGCCGCTCGGTAATGACAGGCATAACTAACTTCTAAATACTAATGCAGAGGAGAATTTACTTTGTCTAAACTGGTTATTCTGGAGTCGCCGTCTAAGGCGAAAACAGTTAAAAAATATCTTGGAGCAGGCTATGACGTGGTTGCTTCGACCGGTCATATTATCGATTTGCCGAAGTCCAAACTCGGCGTAGATGTGGAGAACAACTTCACTCCGCAGTACGTCAATATGAAGGATAAGTCCGACATTATCAAGGAACTCAAGAAGAAGGCAAAAGAGAGCGAAATCATCTATCTCGCGACCGACCCGGACCGCGAGGGAGAGGCGATTGCGTGGCACTTGTCGCACCTTCTCAACATCGACGAGAAGAGTCAGGTGCGTGTTACCTTCAACGAGATTACAAAGTCGGGTGTTCAATACGGTATGAGCCACCCGCGTGCAATAGATACCGATGTTGTAAATGCACAGCAGACGCGTAGAATCCTTGACAGAATTGTGGGTTACAAGCTGTCGCCGTTTTTGTGGAAGAAGGTACGCCGCGGATTGTCTGCGGGTCGTGTGCAGTCGGTTGCGGTACGAATTATCGTTGACCGCGAGGAGGAAATCCGTGCTTTCCAGACCACCGAGTACTGGAGCATTGACGCGAAGTTTACGGCTGCTTCTTCTAAGAAGCCGTTTGCTGCAAAGCTCTCCGAAGTAGACGGCAAGAAAGCACAGATTGACAACAAGGAGCAGGCTGACGCTATTCTCGCAAACCTTAAAGACGCGGATTTTGTGGTT
>JBJESA010000008.1:0-4981 GCA_051882535.1 Oscillospiraceae bacterium | reverse complement strand
GTCATCAGACCCCTTAGCCGTATACCCTCTATCTGTGCGATTTGGCTGCAGAAATCTTTTGCACTTTCCGCAGTAATGCCACCCTTTGTTTGCTCCTCACCAATATTAATCTCAGTGAGTATATCCATAATCCTTCCTGCTTTCAACGCTCGCTTACCGATTTCCTCCGCAAGTCGAACGCTATCCACAGAATGAATCATTGAAACCTTGTCTACAATGTACTTCACCTTGTTAGTCTGAAGACCGCCAATGAAATGTACTTCAGCTTGAGAGTAACCCTCATGCTTGTCCATAAATTCCTGCACTCGGTTTTCACCCAGCAGGTTGATACCCAGGCTGATAGCATAATTCACTTTCTCGACGGGGACAGTCTTTGTAACCGCCATAACCCGTACATCGTCAGAGCGATTAGCCTTTGCCTTAGCATCTTCTATATTTTCACAAATTCTGAGATAATTCTCGCGAATCTTCTCGGAATCCTCAATGCACAATAACCTTTCCATCGTACAAATCCATACCCTCGACTACAACCTCGTCATACAACATCAAATAACGCTCGTCGGGATTTTGCTTGCAGATTACGTAATCCTCGCCCCAGTACACAACATCAATCTTCTTGAATACCAAGCTTTGACCGCGAACAACATATACGCCCTGCTCGTTATTCTCATTACGACGCAAAGCAAACATCGGAACCCGAAGCCCTCCGTAGCTGTTGGTTACAATCTTGAACTTTGCCGTTCTGCCTGTAACTACCGAAGAATTGAGCTTATCGCATTCAAATACGTAAATTCCCTTTTTGTCGCCGCAAGGTTTTACAGAAACCACTTTCGCTTCAAAAAGCTGTGTACTCGAACCTACTCGGAGAGTCACGGTGCTGCCTTCGTTGACATCAACCAAATTCTCGTTGTTTACAACAGCGGCAACACGCCAGCGATAGTCCTGAATCAGTTTGCCCACAACTCCTGCAGACGAACTTTGCTTATACGGCTTTGCAAGCACTTGGGAGATATAATCCTCTGTCATTATATCGACTGAATCAAATGAAATCTCGCCTTCATAACCATCAACCTTGCTCGCAAAGTATCCGGTGCCATTAGCTGTAATCTCTCTCACATCACCCGAAAGCAATGCATTGAGCCTGTCGATTTCGGAGTTAAGCAACTGCTTTCTCAACGTATAATCAGCGGATTCTTTTAGCGTAATCTCACGCTTGCACATTGCCTCAAGAAGTTCGCTCTGCTGCTCTTCAGCCGAATCATAATCCCCTGCCATTATGCTGGAAATTATTTTCGAGTGTCCCTCGTTGATTTGGGCTGAAATAGCATCAAGCTGGGAATTATCCGTACCAATCAGCTTTTCAGCACTTTCAAGTACGTCAATCTGTTTCTTAAGAGACTCAATCTGACGACGACGCGTCACATCATTATCGCTCCTGTATCTACGTGCTATAACCGAACTTTTGCCCACTTTAGAGCCGTCATCGCATTCGTAACTCAGAACACCGGGTTCCATGTTATACACCAGCGTTTCATCACGCATATATATACCATCGAACGGTATTTCCTCATCGTATTCGTATTGATACACAGTTTCAACCACAATATCCGATTTATTTGCGAAAAAAACCTGACCGATGAACACCGAAATAACAAACAGCGACAACACCACGATAACCGCACGTGTCCACGCAGAGTTCATTTAGTCTTCCTCACCCTTTTCGTAAGCATCAAGTATTGAAACGGGCTTAAAAGGAGTGATTGTAGAAATTGCATGCTTGTAAATCAAGTTTTGCTTACCGTCAGTGTCAAGAATTACGGTGTAGTTATCAAACCCCTTGACTACGCCCTTAAACTGAAATCCGTTTGTAATATAAATCGTGACGGGAATCTTATCCTTTCTCGCCTGATTTAAGAAAACGTCCTGTAAGTTGATATCTTTTGCCATGTAAACCACCTTTTTCTCTCTGTATTGCGGAACACCAGGCTCCATATAGCGGAAACCGGAAATAAACACAGTACCCCCAACTATATAGATATAGTATAACATACTTTTTAAAAAAAAGCTACTAGTTTTTTTATTTTTTTGTAAAATTTTTTTATTTTTTTCGTGTATCAGGTTATATTTTTCCCATATAATGTATAAAATGTATTTATATGTAAATATCATATTACAATTTCGCGTCAATAATGGATTTTGCCTTTTGAACAATTTCGGTCAAACCGTCATTTTCACCAACTACGATAGGCAAAATTCGTTTATCCCGACGAAACCATGTCATCTGCCGCTTTGCATACTGTCGGGTGCGGAGTTTCAGTTCCTCGACGCAATCTGCAAGTTCCCGCTCTCCGCGAAGATATGGATACAGCTCCTTTATTCCGATAGCCTGTGCCGCAGTCGGACGGTTTGTTTGTGCAAAGCACACTCTCGCCTCGTCAAGAAGCCCATTTCCCATCATAACATCAACTCGGCGGTTAATGCGTTCTTTAAGTCGCTCGCGGTTTTCATAAACAATCGTCATCATGATGAACTCGTAAGGCGATGGATTCTTCCGCGACATTGCTTTAGCCTGCGAGATGGTATGACCGGTAGTTTCATAGACTTCCAATGCTCGGATAATTCGCCCGATGTTGTTCTCGTGGAGTGTGGCGGCTGTTTCGGGGTCGACTTGGCGGAGCTTATCCAGCAGAGCGGCAGCTCCGTTTTCCTCAGCGAACTTTCTCATTCTATCGCGGAACTCATAGTCCTGCTCGCTGTCATCAAAGGTGATATTATCCACAAACGAGCTGATATATAACCCCGTCCCTCCGCAGATAATCGGCGTTTTTCCTCGAGATAAAATATCACGCACAGCTTCATCGCACAGCTTAACATAATCTGCAACAGAAAAGCTCTCCGCAGGGTCAAGAAACCCCATCAGATGATGGGGTATTCCCTGCTGTTCTTCCAAAGTAGCCTTTGCGGAGGCAACGTCCATATCCGTGTAAATCTGCATACTGTCAGCGGATACCACTTCGCCGTTGTACAGCTTGGCAAGTTCCACCGCAAGTGCGGTCTTGCCCGATGCAGTAGGGCCGCATACCACTATCACCTTATTCACTTGGATAAAACCTCCCTCAAACCACAAAATCACACTATTCTGCCAAAATACTTTTCAATCTGTTTCTTGGAAATCTGCGTCATTACAGGTCGCCCATGCGGGCAATAACGAATGTTTCTATCGTTGAAAACGATATTTGCAAGATAGGCAAGTTCAGAAATGCTCTGGACTTCGTTTGCACGTATGCTCGCCTTGCACGCCATTGAGTGAAGCACATCGTCAAACAACGCGCCCTCGGCATTGTCATCGCCGTTCACCAGAATTTGCGTTATGCTCTGGATAAGTTCAGCGGGGTCGGTATCTTCTAGCGACTGGGGAACTCCCTCCACCATCACCTTGCCATTGTCCTGAAATTTCAGAATTAAGCCGATATTCTCCAAACGCACGTTGAATGCACGTACCGCCTCGTATTCCTCCGGCGACAAGAACACCTCGCACGGCTCTATCAAAAGTTGCCCATGGAGATTTTGACCTCGCTTAAACCGCTCAAAATTAATCCGCTCGTGAGCCGCGTGTTTGTCAATCAGTACCATACTATCTCCGCTCTCGCAGAGAATATAGGTTTTGAATAACTCGCCGATAACTCGGATTTCCTGCTTAGGCTCTTCCACACGCTCAGAAACGGGGGTGACGTATTCGGTATTCTCCGCTTTTTCTTCATTCTTAGGCTCGGATTTCTCAAACGACTTTTTCGAGAGAAACTCAAATCCGGATAAATCCTGCTCCTCCATCTTCGGCTCGGAGGATTCCTCTTTCAATAGCGGAGGAAGTACTTCTGTCATAACCTGCTGTTCACCTTTCGAAATCTCAAAAGGAATACTCGCAGGTGTGGCTTCTGTTCTTTTACGGTTGTACTCGCTTATAATTTCAGTGGTAGTCTTAGGTGTGGTCGGCTCGGAATAAGCTATGACAGCTTCGGACTTCTCCGTTTTTTCTTCCTGTGCCGTTGGTGAAACGTTCGGTGAAGCCGAAACCGCATTGACATTAGCAGCCGATACCACAGTTGCAGACGGCACAGCCGATGCCACCGCTGTACCGGACGGAATTGTCACTGTAGATGCGTGTGATTCCCGTCCGGAGATATCGTTAGCATTTGGAAGCTGAATCTCTCGGCTTTCGTTAAAGCCGAGAAGTGCGTTCTTCACCGCTATATAAATCGCGTCAAACACCGACTTCTCCTCGGAAAATCTCACTTCGGTTTTAGCGGGGGATATATTCGCGTCCAAAAATGCGGGATTGAGGTTGATATTAAGCACGCAGGCGGGGAATTTCCCAACCATTATACTGTTTCGGAAACCCTCTTCCAGTGCCGCACAGCAAAGCGGGCTTTTCACGCTTCGCCCGTTGACAAAGAAAACCTGCATAGTGCGGTTGGCACGCGTAAACAGCGGCGAGCTGACAAATCCCGTTACACCTATATCACGATAAATGGTTTCTACAGGAATCATACCTGCGGCAAACTGCTTTCCGTACACGGAATATACGGCATTATAGTAATCGCCGTCCCCCGAAGTAAAGATAGTCTGCTTGCCATCGCGTATGAACTTGAACGATATATTCGGGTGAGAGAGTGCGAGCTTTTCCACAACATTCTGGCAGTAGTTCCCCTCGGTAACGTCCTTTTTGAGAAACTTCAACCGTGCGGGCGTATTGTAAAACAAATCGCGGATTATTATCGTTGTACCGTCTGCACATCCCGTCCTGTCATATTCAGACGGCTCTCCGCCCTCGATAATATAACTGGAGCCCAAAGCGTCTTCCGGCCGCTTGGTAATCATCTCAATACGCGATACCGCCGATACCGAAGCCAGTGCTTCGCCACGGAAACCAAGCGTGTTGATATTCTCCAAATCCTCCTGAACTAACACCTTACTTGTTGCA
>JBJESA010000007.1:0-5006 GCA_051882535.1 Oscillospiraceae bacterium | reverse complement strand
AAGTGCGGCTTACGGTAGGCTCTGCGTTGGCTTTTACGTTTACGCTGATAGGTCGGGCGATAAGGTTTTATCTGTCGCATGACGATGCAAAATCCGCGATAAAAAAACTCGCGGGTAACAGAGGAAAGTAATTGATTGGGAGATTCTCCCGTTATTTGAAAGGAGTTTTATTATGGCACACACTATTGAAGGAATTATGGGCGTATCTATGGAGAAAATCCGCCAGATGGTTGATGTAAACACCATTGTCGGAGAGCCGATTGTTGCGGAGGGTACAACGATTATCCCCGTGTCGAAGGTGTCGTTCGGCTTTGCTTCGGGCGGCTCGGATTTGCCCGCTCAGGCTGCGGAGAAATTCGCGGGCGGAGCAGGTGCAGGCGTTACCGTAAAGCCGGTTGCGTTTATCGTAATCAAGCCTGACGGCGATGTTAGAATGCTCGAACTCGGCTCCAAGGGCGGTGCTGTGGATTCTGTAATCGATGCTCTCCCCGGACTTATCGAAAAGATTAAGACCATGATTGCCGATAAGAAGGCAGCAAAGGCAGAAAAGGAAAATCTTGAGTAATTAATACGGATTTTTGAGAATATTTCTCCGAAAAATTACCATAATAACTGTAAGCAGCCGCACGGCAGGGCTATCCGCTACACCGTGCGGCACTTTCGGGGGCTTTTGCAGGTGCAATTGCCGTAGTTTTTCGGGGAGTGATTGTGTGAAATTTTGGCTTAGAAGATTTGCGGCATTGGCAGTGGCGATGTTCATTGCGATGAATATGTATGTGGATTGTTCGGCGACTGTGGCTGTTCCCGACTGTTCTGCTAAGAGTGCTATTCTTATTGAAGCGGAAACCGGAACGATTCTCTATGCAAAGGATATCCACACCCAGCGTGCAATGGCGTCTACTACAAAGATTATGACCGCGATTCTGACGATTGAAGCGGGGGATTTGGACGCAGAATTCACCGTTGACCCGCTCGCTATAATGGTGGAGGGGACTTCGATGGGTTTGCAGGAGGGCGACCGTGTTTCCAGACGTGATTTACTGTATGGAATCATTCTGCCCTCGGGTAATGATGCGGCAAACGCGGCTGCGGTGTCCGTTGCGGGCAGCGTTCCCGCTTTCGTGCAGATGATGAATGATAAGGCACGGGAGTTGGGGCTGTCCAATACCCACTTTGTCACTCCGTCGGGACTTGACGCAAAGGGACACTATACCTCGGCTTACGACCTTGCTATGCTCACGGCTTATGCTATGAAAAACGAGCTTTTCCGTGAGGTTGTCGCTTGCAAGTCCAAGGACTTGGAGTACGGAAATCCGCCCTATAGCCGCACACTCTACAATTCCAACAAGATGCTCTCGCGATATGACGGAGCAATCGGCGTAAAGCCCGGATTTACCGATGACGCACGCAGATGTCTGGTGTCGGCGGCAGAGCGTAACGGTACCACGCTTATTGCGGTAACTCTCAATGACGGAAACGACTACAATGACCATACGGCAATGCTGGATTACGGCTTCACTCAGGTGAGGGCATATCCTCTGGAAACCGCTTGCTCGGCTAAGGTGGCAGTCGCGGGGACAGGGGAGAGCGTGGGCGTGTATGCGGAGGAGGATACCTTGTCGCTCACTATCGAGCAGCACCAGAAGCTCCAGCGTCGCGTGCTTCTTCCAAGAATAATATACGGTGATGTAAAGCGGGGGCAACAGGTTGGCGAGTTAGTGTATTCAATCGATGGAAAAATCCTCAAAAGTGTGCCGCTGCGGGCAAGTTCGGACATTACACAGCCTGAACAGAAATTAACGATTTGGCAAAAAATATTGAGAGTGCTGGGGGTTTACTGACCGGCTCCAACAGAAAGAAAGAGAATATGGAACTTATTAGAATACAGAAAATTATAGCAGACAGCGGACTTTGTTCGCGGCGTAAAGCAGAAGAACTGATTACGCAGGGGCGTGTAACCGTAAACGGACGTGCATGCTCTCTCGGCGATAAGGCTACTTTAAGGGATATCGTAGCCGTTGACGGAAAGGCAATCGCCGAGCAGCCACGTGTTAAGCGTTACATAATGCTGAACAAGCCGCGTGGCTACATCACCACAATGAGTGACGAGCAGGGAAGAAAGATAGCGGCAGATTTGCTTGACGGGGTTGAAGAACGCGTTATCCCTGTAGGGCGACTCGACCGTAATTCAGAGGGGCTTTTGTTATTCACAAATGACGGAGAATTTGCGAACAGCATCACTCACCCGTCCCGTCACGTTGCAAAGACCTACCGTGTAACAATTGACGGAAAGGTTTCCGAGGAGCAGATTACCCAGCTCACCACAGGCGTAGAGCTGGACGACGGCAAGGTGACTCTCCCTTGCGTGGTTGACGTGCTTACCGAGGAGCCCGGACGTACGGTGCTTCGCATTGTGATAAAGCAGGGGCTGAATCGTCAGATAAGACGTATGTGTGCCGCTGTGGGACTGAATGTCGGCAGACTTCGCCGTACTGCAATCGGCGGCGTTAAGCTCGGTATGCTGAAAACAGGCGAGTGGCGTGATCTCACGCCCGAAGAGCTTCGAATTCTTCGTGCGGCGGCTTCCGAAAAGAAATCTCCCAAGAAAAGATAATTCCTGTAGGTGACTGCGATGATTGAAATTTTACAGAATAAGGGAAACACCGAGAAAATCGAGTTCAATGCCAAGGACGGGGAAGAGGTACTCGGCAGAATTGCGGGCTATCTTGACGGTGATACTTTCGTTATCGATGAGCTGGATTGCGAGGATTTCTTCACGGACGGACTTGTCCGTGCAATTCTCAACCTGATGACTCTCCACGGAATCGATAAGGCTCGTTTTGAACTCCCCGAGGCACTTGAACAACTGAGAAAACTCCGCTTTATTGGCGAAAAGCCCGAGATGGAGAGCATTGCTGAGTTCTTTGATAAGGGCTGCTGCCACCAACCGCGTTGAATGTCAAATTGTTCCTCCGCTTGTCGGAGGAACTCAGTCTGTCGAAAAACCTATTTGTGGGGTTCAATCATCACAATGGGGGTTTGGGGGCGAAGCCCCCAATGCATGTCGCCTAAACGACGGACGAAGTCCGTCGTTTTTGCACGCACGTGCCCGACTTCTCCCCCCTCTCCCTTCGGGGGAAGGGGCAGGGGGTGGGGGTGCCTCTCGCAGAAAAAAAGACTTTTTCGACAAGCTGTGTTCCTCCGACTTTAGGAGGAACTTTTTTGTAGAATGTCCACAAAAAATGTTGTTGATTTTTTATCAAGATGTAAAAAAATAAAATCCGCTAAAAATGCCCTTGTTATTTTATCCAATATGTAGTATAATTATTGTGGATATTTTTTTGGTAATCCATATTTAAAGTGATAAATGGAGGAGAAGAAATGGCGTTTACTAAATCCTTGGCTGAAATGGAACAGAACGTTTCCGAAAGCAGCACGAGAGAAAAAATCAAGAATCTCTTTGATGAGGACGGATTCACGGAACTTGATAAGTTTCTGTCTGCTGACGGAGAGGTAAGTTCTGTAATCACAGGCTACGGCACAGTTCTTGGCTGCCCTGTTTATGTGTTTGCACAGGACAGTTCCGTAAAGGGCGGCGTTGTGAACAAGAGTGCAAGCCTTAAGATTAAGAAGGTGTACGAGCTGGCTGCGAAGTCCGGTGCTCCCATTGTCGGAGTGTTCGATTCTAAGGGCGGCGACATCAATGAGGGAATGGAAGTTCTCCGTGATTACAGCGACTTGATGAAGGCTTCCGCTGCAGTTTCCGGCGTTGTTCCCCAGGTAGCAGTTGTTACCGGTGTGTGTGCAGGCTGTGCAGCAATGCTCGCTGAGATGGCTGACATCACTGTTATGAGCGAAGAAGCAGAGTTATTCCTCACTTCGCCGTTCAATACTCCCGATGGCAAGCTGGAGGGTGCGGGAAAGGCTGCAAATGCGGCTAAGTCCGGCGTTGCCGATATCGTGGTTAAGAATGCGGACGCAGCTTTTGATACTCTCAAAAAGCTCATTCCCGTGCTTCCTATGAATAACCTTACTCCCGGCTATGGTGCTGACGCTCCCGAGAGCGGTGCCGCAATTACCGCTGCTTCAAAGGGCTGCGACCTTGTAAAGGCACTTGCTGATAAGGATTCCGTTATCGCACTTGGTGCAGAGTTCGGTTCTGCGGCTTGCACAGTACTCGCAAGCATTGATGGCGTAACTGCTGCTGTTGTTTCTACAAGCAAGGCTGCAAAGCTTACTTCTGCTGATTGTGCTAAGATTGCACGTTTTGTACACTTTGCAGACGCATTCTCGATTCCTGTTGTAACTCTGGTTGATACCGAGGGCTTCGAGCCTTCCAGTGCGGCAGAGCTTTCCGGCAGCGTTCGCGATGCGGCAAGACTTGCACAGGTATATGCAGCTTCTACAACTGTCAAGATTAACGTTGTTGTTGGCAAGGCGTTTGGCGGTGCATTCGCGGCGTTTGATTCCGCTGATGTAACATACGCTTGGGAGAACGCCCAGATTGCTCCTATGAGCCCCGAAGCAGGAAAGATTTTCACCGGTGAGGAACTCGTTACCAATCCGTTTGCTGCGGCTTCGCTTGGCATGGTTGATGGCGTAATCGCTGCTGAGGATACTCGCGAGGCAGTTTCCAGAGCAATGGACTTCCTCGATAGTAAGAGAGTTGCTTCCCCTGCAAGAAAGCACGCTGATTTCGTATTCTGATAAATGATTGACTGAAAAGAGAGGTTTTTAATATGAAGAACTATACTATCACCGTAAATGGTACCGCTTATGACGTAACTGTTGAGGAGAACGGCTCCGGTGCTCCCGCAGCTGCTGCAGCTCCCAAGGCTGCTGCTCCCAAGAAGGCTGCCGCTCCTAAGGCTGCTGCTTCTGCTGCAGGCGGATCCCCCATTTCCGCTCCTATGAACGGTACAATCGTAGATGTTAAGGTTAAGGTTGGAGATAAGGTATCCAACGGCACTGTTAAGCTTTACGGCGACAACCTTTACAGCGATTTG
>JBJESA010000006.1:0-5025 GCA_051882535.1 Oscillospiraceae bacterium | reverse complement strand
CAGCTCCTCACACTCGCACGGCTTCGACATCAGAAACTTCGACCGCAGCTCCTTATTCGGAAAGCCGCCGTACAGCACAGACGGCAGCAAATACGAATCCCGCACAATCGCCGCACACGCACCCGGTGCGTACACCTTGCAGCCCGTCCTCTCACGCAGAGCGGCACTGCCGCCCGTGTGGTCGGCATGACAATGCGTGCAGAACACCTTTTCAAGCGTCCAGCCCCTCGCCTCAATGTGTTTCAGAATCTTCTTTGCGGCGTCCTTGTCGTTACCGCTGTCAATAAGGCAGCAACGCCCGCCATACTCGTACAGTCCGATATTTGTAGGGCTGTCCATATAGTAGGTGTGTGCTCCTACTTGATTTAAGTCATACATTAATGTCAACTCCCTGTTGTTGTGTTTGCCGTAAAGTCCCATTGGTTAATTCTTAACTTCGTTCTTCAGCTCTCGCCCATGAACATAGTCGTCGAAATTTTTAAGCGTAACCTCCGCGATATTCCGCAACGCTTCATCTGTAAGAAATGCCTGATGTGAGGTGATAATTACGTTCGGACGTGATACCAGCATGGAGATAACCTCGTCCGTCACAATTTTGTCGGAATTATCCTCGAAGAATAACCCGCCCTCTTCCTCGTACACGTCCAAAGCCGCCCCGCCAATCCTCTTATCGTTGAGTGCTGAAAGCAGTGCCTCCGTATCAATCAGCTGCCCACGCGAGGTGTTGACGATTAAAGCGGATTTCTTCATCAACGCAAGTGCTTCTTCGTCGATGATATAGCGGGTTTCACGGGTGAGCGGGCAATGCAGCGAGATAATATCCGACTGTCTGAACAGGTCGTCTTTCGAAACATACTCCACACCCTCAATCTCCATAGGGTGCGGGTCAAACGCAATCACTTTCATTCCAAAGCCCTTGCAGATGTCGATAAACACCCGCCCGATTCGCCCTGTGCCAATCACTCCCGCAGTCTTTCCATGCAAATCAAAGCCCGTAAGCCCCACCAGACTGAAATTGAAATCACGAGTTCTGATATACGCTCTCGGAATCTTTCTGTTGAGTGCGAGAATCAGCCCCATAGTATGCTCTGCCACCGCATACGGCGAATACACCGGCACTCTCAGCACCTTGATTTTCCCCTCCGCAGCCGACAAAGCCACATTGTTATATCCCGCACATCGCATCAGAATGACTTCGACTTTCAAATCCACAAGTGCATTTACAGTCTTTGCGTTTATCTCGTCATTGACGAACGCACACACCGCACGGCAGCCCTCTGCGAGTTTAACATTCTCGGGGCGAAGTCTTCCCTCAAAATAACGAATCTCAAAATCCGTGTTTATCTTATCAAACCACTCTCTGTCGTAAGGCTTGGCGTCAAAGAAAGCAATCTTATCCATAAATCCTCCTGAATTGCAGTGCTGCAAAACAGCCCGCTGCGGTCTTTTTATGGATATTTTGCTCGAAAAATCAGTCGATATTCAACAACTCAACAAGAAGCGGAATTGCCGCCTCGAAATTTACACCGTAAAAGCGGCGTTCATCGTCATTTGCAGTAAGCTCAACCGACTTTGTGGTGAATGCGTCTGCAATACGCAGAGCATTTGTAAAGTCCTTTCCTCTCATAGTCGCCGCAAGCAGTGCCGAAGAAAAGATATCGCCCGTTCCCGAACGGTGAATATCGTATTCTTTAGAGAACGACTTAAAAATACTGCCGTCATTCTCAATTGCATACCAGCCAATTTGTCCCTCTTTCAAAGGCTCGGAAATTCCCGTGATAACCGCCCTTTTTGTACCAAGCCTTAACAATCCCCGCAGCATTTCTTCTATTTCCGCCTCATCGGGATTTTTGTGATATTCCTTATCCAGCAGCAAATACGCCTCAGTAAGATTTGGCGTGATTATATCCGCTTCCGCACACAGACCACGCATTTTCTCGGCGTAATCCTTTGTTATCTGCGGGTAAAGCGTGCCGTCATCTCCCATTACGGGGTCGATAAGAACACACGAATTCTCCCGCCGGAAATCTCCGATAAATTTCAGCACATATTCAACTTGTGATGAACTTGCGAGGTATCCGGTGTAAATCGCGTCAAACGTTATTTCGTTCGCCTTAAACTCCTCCGAAAACCTCTCCAAATCCTCGGTCAAATCCCTTACATAAAACCTCGGAAATCCCGTGTGGTTGGACAACACCGCCGTAGGCACACAGCAGCACTCCACACCCGCCGCCGAAATAATGGGAAGTGCCACGGTAAGGCTGCACTTTCCCACACAGGAAAAATCCTGAATTGTCGCTATTCTTTTCATGTCATTCCTCAATAATTATCCCAGTTCAACCACGGTAACTCCCGCTTCGCCCTCGCCGTACGCTCCCTGTCGGAAACTCCGCACGCCGGGCATTCTCCGCAAAGCCGACTGCACCGCCTCACGCAATGCACCCGTGCCCTTGCCGTGGATAATCACCACCTGCGAAAGTCCCGACATCAACGCACTGTCGATGAACCGCTCCACTTCCATAACGCCCTCGTCGCCCATCATTCCGCGTATATCGAGTTCCATACCGCCGCGGCGGTTCATATTCGAAGTAACCGACTTCTTGATTTTACCCGCCTGTGTCCGTCCGTTATTCGCCTGTTTGGGCTGTTCTTTCTTCTCGACTAACCGCAGATTCGAAGCGGTAGTCTTCACCTTCATCGAGCCGATTCGCACATAGCACACGCCGTTGATATTCGGTGCGGTCATCAGCGTACCCTCACGGTCGGTATCGGCGAGTTTCACACTGTCGCCCTGCTTGAAAGGACGCGGGGGAACGTACTTCTCCACTCTCCGCTCTATTACAGGATTTGCCGCGTCGTGCATCTTGTTAAGGGTAGAATTAGCTTTCGACTTTGCCTCGGAAATGCCTTTTCTGAGTGCTTCCTTGTCCTTGATTTTCTTGAGTTCGTCAAGTTCGTTAAGCAGTCTGTTGGACTCCGCTCTTGTCTGCTCTACAATCGTGAGAGCACGCTGCCTTGCCCCTTCGAGTTCTTTCTCCTTTTGTGCCTCCAGTTCGGAGAGTTTCTGCTTCAGCTCGCTCTCGGTGAGTTTTGCATTCCGCTCGGAAACTGCCATGCTCTCACGCAGTTTTTCCACCTCGCGGCGAGATTCCTCAAGCTGCCCTATAATCTTCTCAAACCGCTGATTCTCGGTGCTTACAAGCTCCTTCGCCCGTGAAATAACCTCGTCCGACATACCCAGCCTCTGGGAGATTGCGAACGCATTCGACTTTCCGGGGACTCCCACAATCAAGCGATAGGTGGGTTTGAGCGTTTCCACATCAAATTCGCAGCTTGCATTCTCCACGCCCTCTGTTTCCAGAGCGAACATCTTGACTTCCTGATAGTGAGTAGTCGCCAACACCTTGGCATGGTAGTTTTTAAGCTGCGTGAGGATAGATACAGCCAAAGCCGCACCCTCAACCGGGTCAGTACCGCTTCCCAGCTCGTCAATCAGCACCAGCGAGTTCTCGTCCGCATTGTTGAGAATCCCCACGACATTGGTCATATGCGATGAGAACGTCGAAAGGCTCTGCTCAATCGACTGCTCGTCGCCGATATCCACGAACACCCTGTCAAAAAATCCAATCTCGGTATTGTCACCCGCCGGCAGCATCAGTCCGCAGTACGCCATCAGCGTCAGCAGACCTGCCGTTTTAATCGCAACCGTCTTACCACCCGTATTGGGACCCGTAATGATAAGACAATTGTACTCCCCGCCAATCTCAATAGAGATAGGTACGGCAGTATCACGGTCAAGCAATGGGTGACGTGCTCTATCGAGGAGGATTTTTGGCTTCTCCACGAGTTTGGGAGTCGCCGCCTTCATCTTCGCACCCAGATTTGCCTTGGCAAAGTACAATTCGAGAATCTGCGAAATTCTGAAATTCTCGGAGATAGCGTCAGCATTCTCGCCAATCTCCGCTGACATCTCACGCGTAATACGCTCAATCTCCGCCTGCTCACGTGCCTTGAGAATACGAATCTCGTTATTCGCCTCAACCACGGAAATCGGCTCCACGAAGAACGTCTGACCGGTAGCCGAAGTGTCGTGAACCAGACCGGGAACATCGTTTTTGTGTTCACTGCGTACCGGCACAACATATCGACCGTCACGCATTGTTACCACCGCGTCCTGCAAATAGGAACGTGTAGTTTTATTCTTGAGCATTCCGTCCAGCTGCTCACGAATATGCAGTCCTTGGCGGGCGATCCGCTTGCGGATAGAAGCGAGTTCGGGAGAAGCAGCGTCTGCCATTTCCTCCTCGGATATAATGCTCATTGAAATCCGCTGCTCCAACGCCTTTATCGGCACAAGGGTACGGAAATAATCGGAAAGCGAGGTTTCCACATTCTCGCATTGCGAGAACCAGTCGCACAGCATCGCCGTTTCGCGGAGTACTGCCGCCGCGTCCAGCAGCTCGCGGAACGACAGCATACTTCCCGTCATTGCCCGCTTAAGCGACCCCGAAATATCCTGTATCTTGCGGAAATGCGGCGTGCCGAACTTCGCCGACAAGGTAAACGCGTCGTCCGTCTTGGCAAGTTCCGTCTTAATCTTCTCAAAATCACGGAGCGGCTGAATCTTCAACGCTTTTTCACGGCAGCAGTCGCTCACCGTTTCATTTGCAAGGAGTTCGAGAATTTTGTCCAACTCCAGTTTCTTGTAGTATTTGTTCATAATAAATTCCTCTGATAAAAGTCAGTCTTTTGTTCAATTGATTTTCACACTTTTGTAGTAATCCAATGCGGGAAAACTGCGTTCCACCTTATCCAAAAAGTACTGTTCGCAAATTTCGCCCAGCTGCTTTGCCCCCGCTGAGGAAATATCAAACTTGTAGCACTTCTCCAACGGCGAAAAAGTGATGTTACGCATAGCATAAAGCGTTTCGGGGAGCAGTTTTACCGCATTCTGTATATACAAGCAGTCCGCACAAATAAGTTTCGCCTTATCGGGGAGAAAATACATTCCGCCCTCGCAGTCAT
>JBJESA010000005.1:0-5037 GCA_051882535.1 Oscillospiraceae bacterium | reverse complement strand
TTTGCCCCCAAGACGGGGGTGTGGGGGTGCGTCAGCACCCCCACGTATTCTTTAAATTTGAACCCCCCTCCTCTTTGGGGAGGGGGCAGGGGGTGGGGTGCCTCTCGCCAAAAAAACAAAAAACATATATTACCGCATTAACACAGAGTAAAACAAGGGGGCTTTGGGCTTGCCCCCAAGACGGGGTGTGGGGCTACCCCCCCAAAAAAAAAGCAGGGAGTGCAGAGGGGCACGCAGTGCCCCTCTGCATACGAAAAAAATAGCCCCCTTCCCCCAACGGGGGAAGGGGGTTGGGGGATAGGGGGGGAATCTCGTATAGAAGAAAGAACAAAAAACGCAAAATACTCCCCTACACAAAGTAAAACAAGGGGGCTTGGGGGCTTTGCCCCCAAGACGGGGGTGTGGGGCTACCCCCCAAAAAAAGCAGGGAGTGCAGAGGGGCACGCAGTGCCCCTCTGCATACGAAAAAAATAGCCCCCTTCCCCCAACGGGGGAAGGGGGTTGGGGGATAGGGGGGGAATCTCGTATAGAAGAAAGAACAAAAAACGCAAAATACTCCCCTACACAAAGTAAAACAAGGGGGCTTGGGGGCTTTGCCCCCGAAACGGGGTGCAGGGGCAGTGCCCCGCTTTTTTCCTTTTTCCTATTGACATCTTCGGCAAAAAGTGCTAGAATAAAACTGTATGAATTATTGGCGGCTTCTTCACTGAAGCCCCCTGTATAATAAAAAGGAAGGTTACTGCTATGGAAATCAGAATTGAAAAAACCACCGCTCCGAAGGCTAAGCCCACGGACGAGAGCAAGCTCGGCTTCGGCCACATCTTCACCGACCATATGTTCATTATGGAGTACGATACCGGCAAGGGCTGGCATGACGCACGCGTTGTTCCTTACGGAAATATCGAACTCTCCCCCGCGGCAATGGTACTGCACTACGGTCAGGAAATTTTCGAGGGTATGAAGGCGTACAGAACCGCAGACGGCTCTATACAGTTCTTCCGTCCCGAGGAGAATTTCAAGCGTATGAACATCTCCGCTGAGCGTCTTGTCATTCCGGAGATTCCCGTTGAGGACGCTTTGCAGGCTCTGCACACTCTCGTTGAAGTGGATAAGGACTGGGTTCCCCACTCTGACGGTGCTTCGCTGTACATACGCCCGTTTATCTTCGCGGCTGACCCGTTCCTCGGCGTTCGTCCCGGCGATAAGTACTACTTTATGATTATCTGCAGCCCCTCGGGTGCATACTATTCGACAGGTCTTAACCCTGTTTCTATTTACGTTGAAACTAAGTACGTCCGTGCGGTACGCGGCGGTATGGGCTTCACCAAGACCGGCGGTAACTACGCGGCTTCGCTCCACTCTCAGGACGACGCACACAAACTCAACTACTCGCAGGTACTCTGGCTTGACGGTATCGAGCAGAAGTACATCGAGGAAGTAGGCTCGATGAACATTATGTTCGTTATTGACGGCGAACTTGTTACCCCCGCTCTTCAGGGTTCGGTACTCTCGGGTATCACCAGAAAGTCCGTTCTGGAGCTCTGCCGCAAGTGGGGAATGAAGGTTTCCGAGCGTAGAATTTCCATTCAGGAAGTCGCTGACGCTTATGACGCAGGCAAGCTGGACGAAGTATTCGGCACGGGTACTGCGGCGGTTGTATCTCCCGTAGGTCACCTCCGCTGGGGCGACAAGGTTATGGAAATCGGCGGCAACAAGATTGGCAAGCTCACCCAGAAGCTCTACGACACCATGACCGGTATGCAGTACGGCAAGATTGCCGATGATATGGGCTGGATTGAGAAGCTGTAAGGACTTCTTATGACGAAACGTGCGTTTTGCCTTGTACTGGCACTGGTTTTGCCGATAGTAATGCTCTGCGGTTGTTCGGGCGGCGAGCCGCTTTCAAAGCAGGAGTATTTCGACGAGGTAGCTAAGCGTGCACTCCACTACTTGGCGTTTCAACGCGAGCTTTCAAGAGCAATGATTGAATACGAAACAAACGGAACGCCGATTGACAGAGAAGCAAATAAACAGAGGGCAAATGAGGCTAAAAAAGCGATTAAAGAAATAAAAAGCTTTACACCTCCCGATGACTACAAGGAATACCACTCTGATTTATGCGACGGTGCAGACTCTGTGTTGCCGTATATAAACTCAGTGGATAAAATTTGTGCGGCGAAAGACAAGGAAAAATATTTGCAGGCTAAGGATAAGGCGTGGGAATTAGATGAGGATTGTACGTTTTTGGATGCGTGGCTGGATTTTCTTATCGCTGTAACCGCTGAGGGTGAGGTTGAAATAGACCTCGAAAAAGTATATCGTCAGATAGAACCCTACCAATAGTCAATAATGTTCCCTCAAGCCACGAGGGACAATGAAAGGAAATAAATATTATGAACAACACTGAAAAATCCCTTGAAACGATTAAGACGCTGTGTATCCACCGCGGATTTGTATATCCCGGAAGTGAGATATACGGCGGTCTTGCCAACACATGGGACTACGGTCCCCTTGGCGTGGAGCTTAAGGAGAACATTAAAAAGGCTTGGCGTAAGAAGTTCATTCAGGAGAACAAGTACAACGTAGGTCTTGATTCCGCTATTCTGATGAACCCCCAGACTTGGGTGGCTTCGGGACACGTTGGCGGCTTCTCCGACCCGCTGATGGACTGCAAGGACTGCAAGACGCGTCACCGTGCCGACAAGCTGATTGAGGACTTCGGTGCAGAGCCTGCAGGCTGGTCTAACGAGCAGATGATGTCCTTTATCCGCGAGAACGGCATCAAGTGCCCCGACTGCGGCAGCACCAACTTCACCGATATCCGCCAGTTTAATCTGATGTTCAAGACCGAACAGGGTACTGTCGAGGGTGCAAAGAGCGAGATTTATCTCCGCCCCGAAACCGCACAGGGTATCTTCGTAAACTTCGCGAATATCCAGCGTACTTCCCGCAAAAAGGTGCCGTTCGGCGTGGCTCAGGTGGGCAAGTCGTTCAGAAACGAGATTACTCCCGGACAGTTCATCTTCCGTGTACGCGAGTTCGAGCAGATGGAGCTGGAGTTCTTCTGCAAGCCCGGCACCGACCTTGAGTGGTTCGACTACTGGAGAACCTACTGCAAGAACTTCCTGCTTACTCTCGGTCTGAAAGAGGAGAATATCCGTCTGCGTGACCATTCGCCCGAGGAGCTGTGCTTCTACTCCAAGGCTACCACCGACTTCGAGTTTATGTTCCCGTTTGGCTGGGGAGAGCTGTGGGGTGTTGCGGACAGAACCGACTACGACCTCAATCAGCATATCAAGACGAGCGGCAAGTCGCTTGAATATTTCGACCCCGAAACCAACGAGAAGTACGTTCCCTACGTTATCGAGCCGTCGCTCGGCGTGGAAAGACTGTTCCTCGCGGTAGTATGCGACGCGTATGACGAGGAGGCTCTGGAAGACGGAACAACCCGCACCGTAATGCACTTCCACCCCGCTCTTGCTCCTATCAAGGCGGCTATTTTGCCCCTCTCCAAGAAGCTCTCGGAGAAAGCCGGCGAACTGTACGAGGAGCTTTCCAAGTACTTCCCTGTGGATTACGATGAAGCGGGTGCAATTGGTAAGCGTTACCGCCGTCAGGACGAGGTTGGTACTCCGTTCTGCATCACCTACGACTTCGACAGCGAAACCGACGGCTGCGTAACCGTCCGCGAGCGTGACACTATGCAGCAGGTAAGAATCCCGATTGCCGAAGTAAAGCAGTATATCGAGGAAAGAATTACTATCTGATTTGGATATAATCAAAGCCCCGTTTTCAATTAAGAGAACAGGGCTTTCTGTCTGTTGAAAAACCTATTTGGGGTGGCGTCGAAGTATATAATAGGGGTTTGGGGGCTTGCCCCCAGAACGGGGAGTGCAGAGGGGTGCGTTAGCACCCCTCTGCAATGTATACTAATAGCCCCCTCCCCCTTCGGGGGAGGGGGTTGGGGGTAGGGGGGATCTCTCGCAGAAAAATCTTCTGCCCCTATCTTACAATTTGTAAAAAAAATCTCCCTTAACTATTGACATTTTGGTAAAAATGTAGTAGAATATAATTAGTCCCCTGTAAAATGCGGGGGTATGACGTTATTGATGTGAAAGCTGTGGGGACAGCAGCGTTTTGGGCTATGCCTGCAGCTTTTTTCTTTACAACGTTATGGCGGTGTAATGTACGATTAGAGGGTTTTCCCTTTTTTTACATTCCTATTCAGTTGTGCGTGAAGAGCCGAGCGGCTCGAATGCTTGTTTTAGATTATGGCGGCTGTCGCAGTGCGGGCGTTTGTGGATTTGTGTCCGGGGTGCGGTGGGCTGTCGTGCGTTTTTTTTGGAGAACGCGGAGTGCGTTTGCCCGAAATTTCGCTTTAATCTGCACAATGGCGGCATTCCGCCGTTGTGATAACGTAGACCTTAAAGGAGAGGTAAGTCGGGTTCGGCGGCGGTCAAATTGATGCGTGCCGGGCTTTGAAGTAATTGTATGTTATCCCGCCCATTATCACCGTGCCGGTGTGTTCAGACGCTTGGCACGTTTAAATAAGGAGGGGAAACGGCATTATGGAACCATGGGTAGCGGTAGTTATCGGTATCGCGGCTTTTATCCTTGGTGCGGTTGCGGCAGGCTTTATCTGCTTCAAGCAAGGAATTGCACACCGTATCAAAACAGCCGAGGCTCAGTTTGAGTCTGCCGAAAAGGAATCCGCACGAATTATCGAAGAAGCCGGTGCTAAGGCTGAATCGCTGAAGAAAACCGCTCTTGTCGAGGCAAAGGACGAAATATACGCCCTGCGTACCGAAGCGGAAAAAGACATTCAGCGTATGAAGAATGACGCGGAGAAAGAGCTTAAGGAAAGAAGAGGCGAAATCTCCCGTTCCGAGCGCCGCATAGCACAAAAAGAAGAAAATCTCGACCGCAAGACCGACAAGATGGAAAAGCTTGAGGAGCAGCTCCATCAGAAGCACAAGAAAGCGGACGAGAAGATTGCCGAGGCAGAACAGCTGAAGGCAGGACAGATGGATATTCTCG
>JBJESA010000004.1:0-5074 GCA_051882535.1 Oscillospiraceae bacterium | reverse complement strand
AAAGACTTTGTGCGAGAACACGGGATATGACGAGGTGTCGCTCTGCTCGCTCTCCACAGGCGACTACAAGGAGATTGAGCCGCTGCTGTCGGGACTTACGCAGTACACATCAAAGAACGGCATCAACCTTTCACTGCCGTCACTGCGTGTTGATAGATTCAGCGAGGGCGTTCTTAAGGAAATATCCGATGTCCGTAAGAGCGGATTGACTTTTGCACCCGAGGCGGGAAGTCAGCGACTTCGCAATGTCATCAACAAGAATGTTACCGAAGAAGATGTAATGAGCAGCGTGAAAATCGCATTTGAGGGCGGTTATACCGCTGTAAAACTCTACTTTATGCTTGGTCTTCCGACTGAAACGGACGAAGATGTTCGGGGTGTGTACGACTTGGCAAAGGCGGTTATTGAGCAGTACTATGCGAATCCCAATCGCAAGAAGGGCAAGCAGGCGAGTGTATCGGTGTCGTTGTCTACGTTCATTCCGAAACCGTTTACTCCGTTCGAATTTGAACCGCAGGCAAGCGAGGAAGAAATCAAGGCAAAGCAAGTAATGCTTATGCAGTACGCACAGGACAAGAAAATCACAATTTCCCGCTCTAAATATAATGTTTCACTGCTTGAGGCGGTTCTCGCAAGGGGCGACAGACGTGTGGGCAAGGCGATTTATTCCGCTTGGAAAAAGGGTTGCTTTTTGGACGGTTGGGACGAATATTTCGACTTCAACAAGTGGAAACAGTCATTTGAGGAGTGCGGACTGGATATGGCTTTCTATGCAAACAGACGCCGTTCTTATGATGAAGTTGCACCTTGGAGTCATATTGATATGCTGGTGTCGCACGAGTTTTTCGTTGAAGAGAACAAAAAGGCTCACGAAGCAATTCCAACAAGAAACTGCCGCGAGGGCTGCTCCAATTGTGGTGTCATAAATAAAATCGGAGGTGAAGTTTGCCGTGGCGTCCGTTAATACACGCATTTTCTTCAGCAAAACCGACCGTGCAAAGTACATCTCCCATCTTGACTTATATGGAGTGGTGCAGCGTTCGATAAAGCGGGCGAAGCTTCCCGTCTGGTATACGGAGGGTTTCAACCCGAGAATGTACGTGCAGTTTATGCTGCCGCTGTCACTGGGACAAGAGGGACTTCGCGAGGCGGCGGACTTCCGTCTTTTGGAAGACATTCCACACGAGGAGGTAACCGAGCGGCTGAATAACGCTCTCCCGCTGGATATTCGGGTTGTGGAAACGTCTGTTCCCGTAAAGAAGAACACTGATATAGCAAGTGCCGAGTATGAAATTACCGCTGATATCGACAACGCAAAATTTTTGGAGTTCACCAATCTTGACGCGATTATGACCGAGAAGAAAACAAAACGCGGTGTTACCGAAATCGACCTCAAGCCGTGTATTTTAAGCGTTGAAGCGGGGGAGAAGATAATGCTGAAACTTCCCGCGGGCAACGAGTTTAATATCAATCCCCAACTGCTGCTTTCGGCGTTTGAAAAGTATTTCTCCGTTAAAATCAAGAAGCAGCGGATAGTCCGCACAAAGATTTTCTGTGCTGACGGCAGTGAGTTTATTTGAAAATTTGGATATATACTTGAAATTTCTGCTGCTTTGTGTTATAATAAACAAAGTTTGAAAAAATTTTCCTGGTGTAGGGAATAGAATGATAAGGACAATCTATTAGGGAGGCTATCAAATGGGCGAATATAATCCTCGTAATCCGCGAAAAATTCCGAGTAATAGACGTCCTCAGCGTAGACGTAACAAACCGGAAGTTCCGGGTGCGGTTATCGTAATCTATGTGGTAATGGCGGTTTTGATTCTCGCGATTTGTGCGATAGTGTTTGCAATAACGTTGAAAAAGACGAATAACCAGAGTGACTCGGTGGATTCCGAGTCTTCGGTGGTGAGCAGTGCGGAGAGTTCGGAGCAGAGCAGTGAGCCGGAGAGTTCTGAAAGTTCGCAGCCGGACGATTCTTCTGATGTGACAGGTTCAAGCGATGTTGACAGCACCACTTCGAGCAGCACTTCTTCTGATACCATTGCAGAACTTCCGACTACTTATTCAAAAGAGTTCTTCCAGAATGACCTCTTTATTGGCGACAGCATATTTACGGGACTATCGGGATATGGCTACATGGACGCGGCAAATGTCGCTGCAAAGATTGGATACACTCCATCGGGTGCTATGAACAAGGCATTTGACGCCAAGGGAATTTCTGCGGTGGATTATGCAAAGCAGCTCCAGCCAAAGCGTATTTACATTATGCTGGGTTCAAATACAATGGCGGCGGGTACGAATTATGATGTAATTGTATCGCAGTATCGTGATCTTGTAAAGAAACTGAGGTCAGAATGTCCCAAGAGCATCATTTGTATAATTTCTATTCCCCCAGTAACAGCTGACAGCACATCAGCAAATGCAGGAAATATCACGAACGAGAATATCCGCAAGGTGAACGAGAAAATCAAGGCAATGGCAAAAGAGTGTGACGAGGAGTATTTTGATCTCAATTCGATGCTCAGCGACAGCGACGGATATTTCAGAATGGAATACGCAGAGCAGGACGGCTTGCATTTCCGCGGAAATACTTACAAGGTGATGCTTTCGGCACTTGAAAAGGAAATGACATCGTGATGAAACGGTAAGAAATCTATGAAAACAGGTAAAAGAAAGGAAAAATGAAATGAAAAAGATTTTGATGGCAATGGTATTGGCTGCGGCTTGCTTGTCGCTTACTGCATGCGATAAGAATACCGATTCCGACAACGGCAGCGATACTTCTTCGAATGAAGCCGTTGTGGCTTCTCCCGCAGAGAAAACCGCGTCTTTGCTTGGTTCTGTGGAGTTCCCTGAGATGAGAAAACTGGACACGGCTGACGACTTGACGGCAATTCTCGGAATAAATGCGGCTGACCTTACCGACTACTCTGCTTATATCTGTCCGTCGGGAATGGCACCTGACGAGTTCGGCGTTTTCGTGGCAAAGGACGAGGCTGCGGCTGCTGCAATCAAGACCACAATTGAGAGCAGAATTCAGTATCAGAACGACACTTTCAGAGATTATCCCCTCGCTGCCGCGGAGGTCTACAAGTTGAACGACGCTTTTGTAGAAGTAAAGGGCAATGTCGTTTCTTATGCGATTTGTGCGGATAATACCAAGGCTAGAGAGATTCTGGGGTAAGACATGGCTATTGAATGTGCGGTTATAACGGGATTTTTTATTCTGATGTCGCTTATTTTCGTACGCAGTCATCACAAGGAATGGGCTTTGGCTACGCTGCCGATGACTTTGGTTCCTTTGACGAATTTTGTTTTGCAGGTCGTAGTAATTTCGGGAATGCATATCAATGTAAATGTGTTTGCCGGTATACTTACGATGATTATCGCAGTTGCGATTTCAGCGGCTTGGATTGGCGTTTCGTCGCAGCTGCTCAAAAACAAAAAGACCTCGCTGACTTACGTTGGTATCTCTAATGCTTTTAATGTGGTCTTGGCAGCAATCGTGGTGGATACTATGCTGGAGAAGTCGGGCGTTATGAGTTTGTTCATTAGTTAAGAAAGGACGGTGCTTTGTGTAAAAGCACCGTTTCTTATTTTAGGCTGTGAGAGTTTATTAAATGCTTGTGGGAAAAAATGGAAAATAGTTTTCTTCTATTTCTCTGAAAATTGTATTGACAAAATGGTATAAATACTGTATAATGAATATACTAGCCTTTTGTGGCACAAGATGTTGTGAAAAAATGTCAGCGATGGCATAAGAAGGAGAAAAACAATAATGGGTGAGATTAAAACTATTTTGAAGCGTGATGGAACGCAAGAGGAATTCAAAATCGAGAAAATTGAAAATGCAATCTACCAGGCTGCAAAATCAGTTGGTGGCGATAACTATAAAGAGGCGGCAATGCTGGCTCAGAAGGTTCGCGACGAAATCTCCAGCACTATCATCGGCAGAACTCCCTCGGTAGAGGAAGTTCAGGATATGGTTGAGCGTGTTCTTATTGAAGATGGTCATGCGAAAACAGCGAAGTCCTATATTCTCTATCGTGCAGAACGTACAAGAGAGCGTGAGATGAACTCCACGCTTATGAAAATCTACGAGGACTTGACATTCCGCTCTGCGGCAGACTCTGATATCAAGCGTGAGAATGCGAATATCGACGGCGATACCGCGATGGGTACTATGCTTAAGTACGGCAGCGAGGGTGCAAAGCAGTTTAACGAGATGTATGTGCTTGACCGTGCACATTCCGACGCTCATATTCAAGGTGATATCCATATTCACGACCTTGATTTCTTAACGCTAACTACTACCTGCTGTCAGATTGATTTGCTGAAACTGTTTAAGGACGGATTCTCGACAGGTCACGGATTCCTGCGTGAGCCGAACGATATCGCAAGCTATGCGGCACTTGCTTGTATCGCAATTCAGTCCAACCAGAACGACCAGCACGGCGGTCAGTCTATCCCGAATTTTGACTATGCGATGGCTGAGGGCGTCAAGAAGACTTTCCGCAGACTGTATGTCCAGAATCTCGCTAAGGCGATTATGTACTCCTACGAGAATATGGAGTATGACGATATTCTCGGAACGCTCAATGAAACCCGCGACAAGATAGAGCAAGAGTTTGGCATTGAGCCGAAGCTGAAAAACAATGACGAATATAAGAGTAAGGAATGGGACATTCTCGCACCGAAATTCGGCGATAAGTTCACGAAGCTGCAGGACGAAGCAGAAAAATTGGCTGAGAGTGAAACAAACCGTGCCACCTATCAGGCAATGGAGGCTCTTATCCACAACCTCAATACGATGAATTCCCGTGCGGGTGCACAGAATCCTTTCTCCTCGATTAACTACGGCACTGATACTTCTCCCGAGGGCAGAATGGTTTCCGAGAACGTTATGCTTGCTACCGAGAGCGGTCTTGGCAACGGTGAAACACCGATTTTCCCAATTCACATTTTCAAGGTAAAAGAGGGTGTGAACTACAATAAAGAAGACCCGAACTACGATTTGTTCAAGCTCGCTATGCGAGTTTCCGCAAAGAGAATGTTCCCGAATTTCAGTTTT
>JBJESA010000003.1:0-5079 GCA_051882535.1 Oscillospiraceae bacterium | reverse complement strand
CCCGCATCAGATTATCGGGAATTTCCGCACCCGTGACATTTGACGCGTCAACGCTCACCGTCCCGCCGCTTCTGCGGCAGCGGCAGCCAAGCGTTGAGAGTATCCTGCACGCAGCGTCCACATCTGTAAGGCAAGGACAGTTGTGCAGAACACTTTCGCCGTGTGCCAGCACCGACGCCGACAACAGCGGAAGTGCACTGTTCTTCGCCCCGTGGACAGACAGTTCACCCTCTAAACGCCGCCCTCCGTTCACAATAAGTTTTCGGCTATTATCCATTTAATTCACCCTTTCACTATATCACGCAAAGTATGCTCACGATTTTCACAAATCATATAGCATAATATGGTAAAGCGGGAAATTGTGTGAAAGGGAATTATTGAATTATTCCTTATCTTCCAGTAAATCTATAATCATGGAGAGGATTTTGTCGGCAGCATTTGACTTGCGTTGCTTGCGTGCATTCTCCTCCATCATTTCAAGTCGTGCCTTGTCCGAATAGAGGTGCGAAACCTCCTCTACCAGCCGTGCTTTGGTCAAATCCTTGTCCTCGATAAGCAACGCTGCATTCTCATTAACAAGCGTCATTGCATTGTAGTACTGGTGATTTTCCGCAGCATTGGGGTACGGCACCAAAATAGACGGTCTGCCTATTTCCGTGAGTTCGGTAATCGTCATCGCTCCCGCACGGGAGATTATCAAATCTGCCGCACACATACAGGTGTACATATTGTCGATATATTCCTTGAAAATGTGGCAGGACTTGTCCTCCTTCACTCCACTGCTCTCCAGTTCAGCCATAAAGGTGTCGCGATTGCGGCTGCCAAACGAGTGGATATGGTTGATGCCGCCGGTTTTCTGCTCCCACGAAATCAACTCCGCTACCGCTTCGGTGATTCGGTTTGCACCAAGGCTTCCGCCAAAAGAAAGTATTGTAAATTGATTAGGAAGTCCAAGACGTGCTCTTGCGGCACTTTTCTCCTCAATCGGGATATTCGTCCTGAGGGGATTGCCCGTAACCACGCAGCGGTCGGTATGTTTGAGGTGCTTCTTTGCGTCTTCGGTGGCAAGCATGACGATATTTGCTTTGTCGGAAAGCATTTTGGTCGCCATTCCGGGATAGGAATTGCTCTCGTGTGTCACCGTCTTAATTCCCATAGAAGCCGCCTGCCCCAACACGGTAGCCGTCACATAGCCGCCTGTTCCGATTACGATGTCGGGGGCGAATTCCTTGATAATTTTTCGCACAGCAGCTTTCGCAGAAATAAGATAGCAATATGCTGCCTTCACGTTCCGCAGTATATTCTTCGGAGTGGGCTTTCGCTGGAATCCTGCCATCTCCACACCCTTAAAATCATACCCTGCATTGACCACCAAACGGCTTTCCATACCATTCGGCGTTCCGATGAAAAGTATCTCAGCTTCGGGGAATGTCTGCTTCACCTTATCGGCAATAGCAAGTGCGGGATTGATGTGTCCCGCTGTTCCGCCTGCTGCAAAAATCATCTTCATTTTAACTCACCCCAATTTTCAGAAAATTATCTGAGTTTTGCTCTCTTACTTACCGAGAGGAGCAGTCCAACTTCCCATAGCTGAATCATCAATGCCGTACCGCCGTAGCTAAAGAACGGCAGCGAAATACCCGTATTCGGTATGCAGCACAGATTTACGCCGATATTGAGCAACGCCTGAAGTCCAATCTGGAAAGTAATTCCGGTTGCAAGCAAGCAGCCGAATTTATCCTCAGCCAGACTTGCAATCTGGAATCCTCTGAACGTGAACAGCAAGAACATAATTATTACCAACGCACCGCCTACCAGACCGAATTCCTCTACGAGAATCGCATATACGAAGTCGTTGGGTGCCTCGGGGAGGTAGTAGTACTTCTGGCTGGAATTGCCGAATCCCTTGCCCCAGATACCGCCCGAACCTATCGCAAGTGCGGACTGGTAGTTCTGGTAAGACCTGTCGCCCGGGTCGGACAACGGATCCATATACTCTATTCTCTCGAAGTAGTATCCGAACGGGGAGAATTCCACCATCAGCCATATTGCCAAAATTACAAACGGCAGCACCACAAGTGCGGGCTTGATGTTTACGCCGCCTACAAAGAGCATTGCCACAATTATCATCACCATAATCAACAGACCTGACAAGTGCGACTGGCTCATCATTATCAGACCGAGTAAGATAATAAACAATCCCGGTCTGAATAGTCCTACCTTAAAACTCCTGATACTATCCTTGCTCTTGTGGATATAGTATGCCGCAAAGATGATAATAGCGATTTTCAAAAAGTCCGACGGTTGGAAGGTTCCGAATACGGGAATTTTCAGCCAACGCTTAGGACCATCTTCGATATTCGATACTCCAAAAGGAATACACAGCAGGTTCAAGAACATAACGCCAATGAGAATGATATGTGCAAATGTAAATTTGATTTTCTTATTTCTGCCAATGGTAAATTCGTGGCGGAGGAAACGGTAATCGAACAATGTCAGCAAAAACATTCCCAACAAACCCAATCCGGCTGCGGGAAGCTGTCTGGTAACATAGTAAAACGAGTCGCTGTTCTTTTCATAAGCCCATGCGTGTCCCGCACTGAACATCATAGTGATACCAAGCACCAACAGCACCATCACGATAATGAACATGGGTATATCAATACCACGCCCCTTTGCCCAGAAGCCGATTCGATTAGGGTCCTTATCCTTCTTCGCTGTCTTTCCCACCGCATTGGCAACTACATTTCGCTTAATATTCGCCCTTGGCGGGTTTCCGTTTGAAGGACGCGGTCTGCTGTTGGGAGAATCAGGCTGCATGCCGCCCCGCGGTCTTTGTTGATTATTAGCACGATTGTGCGGATTGCTATTAGCCGTCTGACGACCGACATTTCTACCGCTTGACTGCTGCATCTGAACCCTCCTTAGTTGTACATACCATACGCGAGGAAAATAGCCAGTGCTCCGAACAACGCCGCTATCACGGAGAACACCACATCAATCTTAACCTCGCCCCATCCCGACATTTCAAAGTGATGATGAATGGGAGTCATCTTAAACAAACGCTTACCCTCTGTCGTGTGGTTAATCTTCTTTGTAATCTTGAATACTGTGGTCTGGATAACTACCGACAATGCCTCAAGTACATAAATCATCGCAGCGATTACCATCAGAAACTCTGCCTTGAGTCCCAGTCCCAACGCACACACAATTCCGCCCAAAAACATAGAGCCTGTATCGCCCATAAACACCTTTGCGGGCGGGAAATTCCACATCAAAAATCCCAGACAGCCGCCTGCTGCACAGAACGCAAGCAGCGACATTCCGCTCATCGACATAATGCCCGCAATAATTGCGAAAACAGCCGTATATACCACCGTAACGCACGAGCAAAGTCCGTCTATACCGTCGGTGAGATTTACTGCGTTTACGAGATATACGATTCCAATGCCCATCACAGGGTAGTAGAACAGCCCCATATCCCAGTTAAGTCCGCCGGGGAACGAAATAATCGTGTTTGAAATTCCGCTGACATACAGCGTTGCAAAATATGCCGCGATTATCAGCACTTGGAATATAATCTTCTGAATCGGTGTAAGTCCTTCATTATGCTTCTTGCTGACCTTGATGAAGTCATCAAGGAATCCCATAAATCCGAACAGCACTGCCATCACAGCACCGGCTACTACCTTGATAAACTGTGCCTTATCAGCACCCAGCCAGTCCGCAGAGCCGTTCGACTGCATAACCGCCAGCCCGATTGCCAAAGCCAGCGACACCGCGATAATGAACATCACTCCACCCATTGTGGGAGTGCCTTCTTTCTTCGCTTTGTGCCACTTCGGGCCAATGTCAAGTATGGTCTGACCGTATTTCAGTTTGTGCAGCATAGGGATCACCCAGAATCCCGCAAGCCACGTTATTAAAAACGCCACCACACATGCGATTATATTCACCAACATATTTTACTCCCCTTAATTTACCTTTTCGGCAATTTCCTCCATACGCATACCTCTGCTGCCTTTGAAAAGAACCGCGTCGCCGTCCTTTATATTCTCCAGCAAAAGGCGGGTTATCTCTGCCTTGTCTTCGCTGTGGAAAACAAGAACGTTCTTCGCTTTAAGTGCGGTTTCAAGAGCCTTCATCTCTTTACCATACAAGAAGAAAATATCCGCATTGTCGGACAAATCCGCAAGTCCCGCATGAAGCCGCTCGGACTCCGCCCCAAGTTCCAGCATATCGCCAAGAACCGCAATTTTTCTTCCCTCACACTTGATATTTCCCAGCACCGAAAGCGAGGACTTCATCGAAGTGGGCGAAGCGTTATAGCAATCAAGAATCACGGTCTTTTCGCCGCGTTTTTCAATCCGCTGACGCATTCCGCTTGCCTGATAGTTCATAAACGCAGGTACTATCTGTTCGGGGCTCATTCCGAAACTTGTTCCCACGCAGAATGCTGCAAGTGCGTTGAGTATGTGATGCTCTCCAGCCACGGGAACAGCCGCAGCATACTCCCCTCCATCATAGTGAAGCGTGAACTTCTCGCCATTTTCGAGATGCTCAATATTATCAGCCCACACGTCGAACTTATCGGAAAAACCGTATCGCATAATCTTTCTGCCGCCCGCTCTCTCGGGTGTGACGGAATCAAGATACTCGTCCCCGCCGCACAGAATAAGTGGTGCATCGGGGCTTGCCCCATCGAGAATTTCGAGCTTTGCCCTCAAAATATTCTCCTGCGACTTGAGATTTTCAATGTGGCAGAATCCGATATTCGTAATAACGCAGCATTCGGGGTGAGCCGCCTTTGACAGCACGGAAATCTCGCCCAAATCGCTCATTCCCATCTCGATAACAGCCGCATTATAATCCTCGGACAGCCCGAAAAGCGTTCTCGGAAGTCCGATGTCGTTATTGTAATTACCTTCGGTTTTAAGCGTGTTAAACTGTGCCGAAAGCACCGCGTAAATCATATCCTTAGTGGAGGTTTTTCCTACCGAGCCTGTCACTCCGCAGAGCTTAAGCGGAAATCTGTCGCGGTAGCTTCTCGCAAGCATAAGCTGTGCCGTGCGGGAATCC
>JBJESA010000002.1:0-5093 GCA_051882535.1 Oscillospiraceae bacterium | reverse complement strand
GAACGGCAGTATCGGCAAGGCATACGGCTATCAGATGAGCGTGAAGCACAAGTACCCCGAGGGCGAATTCGACCAGGTGGATAAGGCACTCTACGACCTTAAGCACACCCCCGCGTCCCGCCGTATTCTCTTGAATATGTACAACCACGCCGACCTCCACGAGATGGCACTTGCACCCTGTGCATACTCGCTCACGCTGAATGTATGCGGCGGCAAGCTGAACGCCATTCTCAACCAGCGCTCGCAGGATATGCTCACTGCCTCCAACTGGAATGTATGCCAGTATGCCGCATTGGTGACGATGTTCGCGAAAGCCTCGGGACTTCAGCCCGGCGAACTCGTCCACGTAATCGCCAATGCACACATCTACGACAGACACATCGACATTGTAAAGCGTGTTATCGAGCAGAAACCGCTCCCCGCACCGAAGATGATAGTCGAGGATATAACCGATTTCTACCAATTCACCAAAAACAGCTTTACCGCTGAAAACTACCAATATCACGAATTTACCGACAAAATCCCCGTTGCAATTTGAGAGGTACACTACTATGATTTCCGAAGAAAAGAAACTCGCTTTGCTTATTGACAGCGACAATGTGTCCGCAAAGTACGCCCCGTTTATCCTGCAGGAGGCGGCGAAGTACGGAGAGCTTACCGTCAAGCGTGTTTACGGCGATTGGGAGAAGCCAACCAACGGCTGGCACTTCCCCGCACTGAATAACGCGATTCTTCCCGTTCAGCAGACTTGCTATATCGCGGGCAAAAACGCCACCGACTTCTCGATGATTATCGATGCGATGGATTTGCTGTATTCGGGGACGGTGGACGGATTCGTTCTGGTCACCAGCGACAGCGACTTCACCCGCCTTGCCATTCGCCTGCGTGAAGCGGGCAAGCTGGTGGTGGGAATAGGCGAGGTCAAGACACCGATTGCGTTTACCTCCAGCTGTCACCATTTCAGCTTTCTGAATCAGGTGTGTGCGCCCGCCGACGATTTTGACGAAAAATCCTTGCGGGAATCAATTGTGGAGTTCGTGAAAGACAGCGGCACACGGGGCATAGACCTCACCAAGCTGGACAGTTTCATTACGTCAAAGTACGGGAATATCGACTACAACCGCCTTGGATTCAACAGATTATCCGCTTTTGTGGACAGCTTCCCCGAACTGAAAAGGAACGGCACTTTTGTTCTGGTGAAGAAACCCAAGCCCGCACCTGCTCCCGTTCCCGCACCCGCTCCTAAAACGCTCCCCACTATGGAGAAGATAGCCGATGCAATCCGTGAATATCTCGAAGTAAACGGTGCAGAGCGTGACAATATGATGAAGATAGAGTCGCATATCAAGAGCCTTTTCGGGAAGATTGACTATTCGAAGTTCAGTGCTCCGGGAGCGATAGTGTCCAAGCGTTTTTCTAAGTTTGTCGATAAAATTCCGGGAATAAAGCGTGACGGTACATCGATTGTGCTGTTTTCAACCGATGCGAAAAAGTTTGAAACCCCCGATTCCTCCGCACCGATTGAGCAGACCGTAGAAGCGGTTCAAGCCGAACAGCCCGCACAGATTGAGCCTGATTCTGTAGAACCGGAGCCTGTTGCAGTCAAGACGCAGACCGAGCCGACCGCAGAACCTAATCCGACCGAACAAACCGAGCAGTCTGAGCAATCTTCCGAAACGGAAAAGCCCGAAATCAACGCAGTCAAACGCTTTATCCTGTCTAATACGGCACAGAGCGAGGGCGGAATTGTACTCCCCGCACTCGGCAAGATTCTTTCTCAGCACTTCGGCAAGAGCTATTTAAAGGAGCTTGGTTTCCGCACGCTCAAACAGCTTGTAGGCGGAATGACCGGAGTGGAGATACAGGACAATCACCTTATAATCAGCGAGGAGTTCATCGCCCGCACGGACGAAATCGAGAAGTTTGTATACGACTTTGCGAGGAGCGAGGGCAGCCGCAGCGTAAGAGCCCTCAGCACGCAGATTAAGAGGAACTTCCCCGGGTTCGACTACACGGACTACGGCTACGGCAAGTTCAGCGAATTTATCAACGCGATTGACGGTGTAAGAGCAAATGGATATTATGTAGAGCCTGTCGAGAATTAAACAAAACCCCTCGTTTTGCGAGGGGTTTTTATCTATTTGTGAAAATACCTTTTCAGTTCATCGTAGAAATTCTCGCGTGTGCCGACCATAATAACCACAACAAGTTCGCCGTCCTCTTCGATTATCTGGTAGGCAATCTCGTAGTTGGTGCGGTTGTAGTAGACATCGTAGCCGAAGACCCCCGACAAGTCGCCTTGCTTTGCCTCACCGCAATAGGGGTTGTCGGCTATCTTGTTCAGTGCATTTCTGAACGCTTGTTTCAAGCCCTTTTCCTTGATTTTTTTAAAGTACCTCTCAGCGGGCTTCATATAGCGGAGTTCGTACATCAGTCGTCGTCCTCCGAGCCAAAGAGTTCGTCAAGGGAGAGCTTTCCACCGCCGTTTTTGGCGAGCTTTCTGCCTTCCTCCAGCATTTTCAGCACGGCAGGGCGAAGCTGCTTTCGCGTTTCCTTGAATTTCGCAAGCAGTTGTTTCCCCTCGTATCCCTGTTCAATCAAGTCGGCTAGGATATACTCGTCAAACTCGCCCGAAGTATCCGAATTTATCGGACGAATGAAAATCCCGTCTTCCTTTAGTTCGCAAACAGCCTCAGCCCCAAAACCGAGAGCCTCAAAATACTGCTGTGGAATGGTAAGCTGACGCTTTACCGATATGCTTATTCTCTTAGCCATAGTTTCTGTACCTCTTGCAGCAACAGCCATAGTTATTCCTCCTTTTATTATATGCAGTCATTCAGTGAAAATACAAATTTCTTTGTTCTTTGTTTATTATACCACAAACAAGACGATATTTCAAGGGCTTTTGAGTGTTTCTTATAGTAAAATCCCCTTTCTATTTGGAGAAAGGGGACAGTCTGTCGAAAAACCTTTGGGGGGTCTGGGGGGTTGCCCCAAGAACGGGGGAGTGGGGGTGCGTTAGCACCCCCACGGAATAAGAAAAATAGCCCCCTCCCCCTTCGGGGGAGGGGGTTGGGGGTGGGGGTGTCTCTCGCAGAAAAAAGACTTTTTCGACAAGCTGTCCCCTTTCTTTTTGGAGAAAGGGGAGTTTTTTGATTATTTATCCTCTAGGTTCTTAAGAGCCTTCAACTCATCACGGTTAAGCTGAATTTTACCGTCCTTGATGACCTTTACTTCTTCCTTATTGACAACAAGCGGCACATCGGGCTTTTTGTCGAGCTTGACTTTGAGAATACCGGTGAGCAGGTTTACTTCGATTACCGAGCCGCGGCCCTCTGCGGTTTCAACGTATGCACCCACCTTGGGCGTGGTGCGGAGGAAATCCTCGTAGCAGTGCTGCTCGTATTTCAGACAGCACATCAAACGTCCGCAGGTGCCCGAAATCTTGGTGGGATTGAGCGAGAGCGACTGCTCTTTCGCCATCTTGATGGATACCGGCTGGAATTCGCCGAGGAAACTTGAGCAGCAGAACGGTCTGCCGCAGATTCCAAGACCGCCCAGCATCTTCGCCTCGTCACGCACGCCTATCTGACGAAGCTCAATTCGGGTGCGGTAGATGGACGCAAGGTCTTTTACCAGTTCGCGGAAGTCCACTCGTCCGTCCGAGGTGAAGTAGAAAAGTATCTTGCTGCCGTCAAAGGTGATGTCCACGTCAATCGGCTTCATATCAAGCTTGTGTGCGTGTATTTTCTCGGCGAAGGTACGCATTATCTCTTTCTCACGCTGAAGATTCTGCTCCATGGTGCGGACATCGTTCTCGTCCGCCTTGCGGATAATCTTCTTAAGGGGAGAAACCAGCGACGATTCGGGGATATTCCTGTTCGGGAGAACCACCTCGCCGCACTCTACACCGCGTGCGGTTTCTACAATCGCCTTTTCGCCGCGTTTGAATATCACGCCGCAGGGCGAGAAGTAGTACACCTTGCCCGCGTCCTTAAAGCGAACTCCGATGATTTCGGTTTCGGCAGCCGGCTTTCCGTCTTCGGCGGGGGCTGCATTAGCCGCATTGACAAGTTCAACGGGGTTGAGGACGTTCTCGGTGTAGTTCTCGGTAGGGTCGGGCTTGCTGCGGAACTCCGGACCGCCGTTAAAGCCGCCGCCCTGACGATTTCCGCCTTGGCGGCCGCCTTGATTTCTGTCATATCGGGGAGAATTGCCGTGCGGGTTCTTCGGGCGATTTGCATTGTTGGGATTGCCGCTGCCGGAATTTCCGCTGCTGACATTCTCGGGGGCTTTGGGTTTTTTCGGAGCGATTTTCTCCGTAAAGTATTCGTTATTTTCCATATTTACCTCTTATTTAAAAGCTCGTGACATAAAGTATGCCACGGTGAGCGGCATATTCAGATTGTAGACTGCGTTCTGTTCGACTTCAAAAGCCGCGTCAAGCATATCAAGCAGCTGTTCGGCAGAGTAGGAACCGGCTATCTGCCGTGCCTCGTCCTTGGCGAGATATTCCGGCTCGCAGCCGCTGCCGATGGCGAGAGCGTCACGCAGTATGTGGGAGAAAATGCGGAATGTTTCGTTGAAAGATTGCCGCACATTCTGTTCGGAGAGAGCGGCAGCCGTGCCGAACGCGTCCCGTCTGCCGAGTGCCGCAGCGGCACGTCTTGCGGAGTCGATGACCGCGAGTTCCGCGGCGCTTTCCTTGTCCGTTTCGGAGAGCAGCATCTTGCACCGTCCGATGTTTCCCGAAAAAAGCTCGGCGAGTTCTTCCGCCTTGCGGGTGTCTGTGCCGTCCGCTGTCAGACACTCCACGCAGTCGCGAACGGACGTGTCGGGGACTTCGTATTCGGTGACGCGGGACATCACCGTTTCGGGGATAATGCTGGTGTTTTCCGCGGTGAAAATGAAGCGGAGGTGTGGTGCAGGCTCCTCAATCAGCTTGAGAAGTGCGTTGTGCATATTGGGCTGCATATCGTCGCAGTCTTCGAAAACGTAGATTTTCAAATCGCCGTCATTCGGCTTGATTGCGGGATCTTTGAGAACGGCACGAAACGGCTCTGTGAGGTACTTCCCATCGAGAAGCGTCTGTT
>JBJESA010000001.1:0-5142 GCA_051882535.1 Oscillospiraceae bacterium | reverse complement strand
TGAAACAGAGATGGATTACTTCACCGGCGAAGTTAAGGAAGTATTCCGCAAGGCTTACTCCGATGGACTTCGTGCAAAGGTTAATTGCTACGGTGCAAACGACGTAACCGAAGGCGTTGCAATCATGTGGAAGGAAGGCGTTGACGTTTCTATCACCGGTAACTCTACCAATCCCACCAGATTCCAGCACCCTGTTGCAGGCACCTACAAGAAGGAGTGCAACGATAAGGGCAAGAAGTACTTCTCCGTTGCTTCCGGCGGCGGTACAGGACGTACTCTGCACCCTGATAACATGGCTGCAGGTCCCGCTTCCTACGGTATGACCGATACAATGGGACGTATGCACTCTGACGCACAGTTCGCAGGTTCGTCTTCCGTTCCAGCACACGTTGAGATGATGGGACTTATCGGCATGGGCAACAACCCCATGGTTGGTGCTACCGTTGCTTGTGCGGTTGCTGTTGAGGAAGCTATGAAGGGCTGATTTCAAGCCAAATCTTGAACAAACAAAAAAAACCGACGTTGGTTTTCCGACGTCGGTTTTTTTTGTTAAAATGGGTATTTACAATTAAAATTGCAATGCAAACATATAATCCGTCAGCGTACCTAATCTTCCCCGCTATACTTATTCGGGAGTAAAAAAATTCTGAAATTCGAAAAAACCTATTGACAAATCACAGAAAGTGTGTTATTATTAAGTTGTTAATAACACAATGATAATATCATTGGCGAAAGGAGTACTAATTATGAAATGTTCGGAAATCTATGAAACAGGCTTGCTTTACCACCACTATGCGAATACCGCATATCCTCTTACCCCTCGTTCGTTTATGCAGTACAAAATCACCGATGAAAACGAGATTAAGAGCTTTTTGGCGGAACAGTGGAAGAAAGTTGACGAACTGTGCTTGTATGCACATATTCCTTTCTGCAAATCTCGCTGCAAATTCTGCGAATATACCGTTCTCGAAAACACTGACGATGATATCGAAAGCGAATACACCGAGCTTCTTATAAAGGAGATGAAGATGTATTCCGAGCTTCTCCGCGGTAAGAAAATTGCGGGCTTTGATTTGGGTGGAGGCACTCCCACAAAGCTCTCCGCAGAGAATCTCACCCGCATCACAAAGGCGGTGAAAGAACTCTTCAATATTGAGGACGGCGTTGTTTTCAGCGTGGAAACCACCCCTGTGATTGCGGCAAATGAGCCAGAGAAAATAAAACTTCTCTACGACCTCGGCTACCGCAGAATAAGTATGGGAATTCAGACGGTTTCGGAGAAGCTGTTGAACGAACTCGGCAGAGAGGGCAGCACTTCCGTTTACGAAAAGGCTGTGAAGAATATCCGCGAGGCGGGCTTTGAGCGTTTCAATATAGATTTGATGTACGGCTTTCTGCATCAGACAGATGTTGATTTCAGAAACACCCTAAAATATGCGATAGGTCTTGCACCAGATTATATCACCCTTTACCGGAACCGCTATAAGGGTACAAAGCTTGAATTTGAAGCGGGCGGCGTATCTGTTTACAAGGCGATGTATCAGTACCGCATAGCCTATAGCGAACTTACCGAAGCGGGCTATGACGCTAACATCGGAAAGAACACATTCAGCCGCATTGACGGCGATTACGGCACAAGCGATTATCTCACAAAGAGAGTAATTGAGGGTATGCCGTATGTGGGAATGGGACTTGGAGCACAGTCTTTCGGTATGGATTATCTTGCGTACAATCTGGGTGCGGCGGAAAAGCGTATGGAGAGATACAGAAATGCTGTGAATGCGGACAAATTCCCCATTCAGGATATTTACAGACTGCCCATAGAGGAAAGCATTGCAAAAATGGTGTCTGTTGCGTTTTACTTTGCGTTTGTTGACCTCGAATGCTTCAAAAAGCGTTTCGGAATGGATTTTACCGAGGTATTCAGCGAGGAAGTAAAGTTCGTTATTGAAAACGGATTTATGGAGATTAAGGGAGATCGCATTTATCTTACAGAACGTGGTTCGGATCACATAAACGGCGTTATTCCGCTGTTCTATTCGGAGAGTTCCAAGGAGGAATTGAAGAAAGTATTTTCCGACCGGCACTTTTCGGAAAAGACCGACGAGGAGATATTCCTTTCCGCTTACAATATCAATAATTACGACCGCCCCTCTGTTGCGGCTGATATTGCTGCTTTTGCTATCCGCACAAACGATGAAGACAATTACCGTAAGGATAGCAGTGCAAAGCTCTCACTTTTGCTAATAAAGCGAGGCGAGCACCCATTTATGAACAAGTGGGCTCTTCCGGGAGGATTTCTAAGACCCGATGAAACCATAGAGGAATGTGCATTGAGAGAAATCACCGAGGAAACGAACGTCACCCCATCTGCGATTCTCCCTGTGGGCGTTTTCAGCAAACCCAATCGCGACCCTCGAGGAAGAATAATCTCCAACGCATTTGCAAGCATAATCACCGAGGAAAACGTTAAGGCGATGGGCGGAGATGACGCGATTGACGCAAAATGGTTCGATGTCAGCTTTGAATGCGAGGACGGAGCATATATCCTCACCCTTACCAACGGCGATACCGTGCTTACCGCAAGGCTTTACGAGAAAGACAGAAAATTCGGCGAGGTGAGATATGAGATAGACCAAAGCGGCGACCTTGCATTCGACCACGCGGCAATCATTGCGGCGGCACTTACAAAGCTTCGAAGCAGCATTGGGGATTTCGATATTATCTTTGATTTTCTCCCCGAAAAATTTACTCTCGCAAGCCTTCAGCAGGTAATGGAAACCGTTGCAGGCATTTCCGTTCTCCCCGCAAATTTCAGACGCAAGGTATCCGGATATGTTGAGGAAACGAATGACTATATCGCGGGAGCAGGACACAGACCTGCACAGCTGTTTAAAAGGAAAATGTAATGTTCCCTTTCGGGGATTATTCTCCGCAAGAGTTTTACTCAACCCCCCGAAATTGATATATCGCATGATTTTATATTGAAATTTTGGTTTGGTTGTGGTATAATGATTATACCATAATGTAAGGAGTTGATTCTAATGCCACATTCAGGAGGCGGAGGTTCTCACAGCGGAGGACATCACGGAGGAAGTCACAGCAGCGGCGGTTCGGGAAGCAGCAACCGCGTGTCCTCAACCTATTTCTCAGGTGCTCACCGCTATATGTACTACTATAACGGCAGACCGAATTTCTATTACGCGAATCACAAGGTTATTCCCGGAACAAAGAGTGCGGGCATCACCCTTATAGTATTCAGCGTAATCTGGCTGCTTTTTACGCTGCCTGCTTTAATCGCTTCTCTGCCGCAAGCGTTCGTTTCCAAACCGCTGTCGCTGAACTATGATACCGCAATTGTAATAGACGATGATATCGGAATTGTAGATAATAAAACAGAGCTAACCAACGCTTTTTTGAATTTTCAGAAAAGGACGGGCGTGACGCTCAGCGTTGTTACAAGACGCCCCGAAAATGAATATATGGGTGCGACATACGAAAATCAAGCATACAACTGCTATGTGTCCCGCTGGGACGACGAGCGGCACTGGCTTATTTACTATGTTGGCAGTACCACTGACCGTACCGACGACTGGCACTGGGAACTGATGTGCGGGGACGACTGTACAAGGATACTCAGCACCTCGATTGAAAATAGTTTCTCAAAGGAACTACACAGATACTTTGTGGCAAACGAGCGATACTCATTCAGTGAGGCGGTAATAACTGCCCTCAACAGTATAGACGTTAAGCCCGGCTCTATCAATCCCGATGGATTTCCCCTGCTTATATTCATGATTATCTTCCCCGGCTGCGGAATACTGTTCCTCGTTGCAGGAATAAAAATGGCAGCAAAGCCGCTCACCGATGAAGAAAAGGCAAAGAAAGGGGCTGTTGAGATAAATCTGAATGCAATTTGCCAAGAGGTAGTATGCGATTACTGCAACGGCGTTTATATCAAGCACACCTGCCTTGAATGTCCACACTGCGGTGCCCCTGTAAAGGTTGATAATACCCAAAACACACAATAAAGCAGAATAGAAATGCTCCCGTTTTGCAAAGTGCAAGACGGGAGCATATTTTTTTAATGGGATACCGTTGTAATTTTTTTACAAGCCGGAAATATTCAAGAGGGCTTTTTGTCGTTAATTTCTCCTGCTAACTCAAAGCCCTTTTTCGCAGCAATTACAGCAATAATCTCATTGATGACCGCAGCTGCCGCAATTGTTCCTGTTACAATCGTCGCCAATTCAGGTTTTGAGGACGCAAGCACAGAACTGATAATTCCTGTGAAAACCAACGAAACGCCCGAATGAGGAAGTAGAGTCAATCCAAGATATTTCTGTACAGTAGTCGGCATTTTGGTAATCTTTGCACCGATTCTTGCACCGCCGTATTTTCCGCATATACGCGATATGATATAAATGAACGTGTACAAACCTGCTCCAAGAATCAGATGGTAGTCCAAAGGTGCTCCGAGGTCAACGATTGCAGCTAACAGGCTGACCGCAAGAATGGGGTGGAACCAATTTACCAATTCAGCAAGTCTTTCTTCCGAGAGCATATTGGAGAACACAGCAGAGAACGCAACGCCCATCAGCATATAATTCAGTGCAATGTTCGTAAATACCATTTTGTTTAAAACAAGACCGATTGCAGCCGTAATTGTTATTCCGCATAAAAGAATTATCAAGGTGCCCGCTTTTTTCGAGAACTTCTGCAGCAGTTTTCCCGTTACAAACCCGACAGCAGCACCTATTATAATCGGAAGAAAAATCATAACGGGAATCATATAAAGCGGAATCGAACCGCCTGACACAGCCCGTGCAATAAATGAATTCACCGTAAAGAATACCGCTATTCCAACAATATCGTCCAAGACCGCCATAGGGATAAGCGTATCAGTAACCGGCCCCGAGGTACGGAACTCCTGAACTATCGACAATGCGGGAGCCGGAGCTGTTGCCAATGCAATTCCGCCAAAAGCAAACGCCAGATAAACAGGAATCCCCGCAAAATGAAAGACAACGCCAAAAACCAACGACACAAACAGAAATGTTCCCAGAGATTGCGTTAAGGTTGTAACTATCAAAGCCTTTCCATAGCTTTTTATCTTCTTCCATATCAATTCCGTGCCAAGCA